>NZ_BAWZ01000030.1:0-54969 GCF_000698105.1 Geomicrobium sp. JCM 19037
CTCATAACCCCTCTCATGGGCTGATTTGTCTTCTTTTCCGCGTTTCGTGGGTGCAAATCGTACCATAGAAATCAGAAATCCTCCCATTAATGAATCTATGGTAAGATTTTAGCCAAACCGGCTCTCCAATTCCAGAAAATCAGCCCATAGCCTACAGGCACTCACGTGTAAATGCAAAAGCTTGGGTGATGCTTTCAATAAGCTCATCTTCCTTTAAGACCCCATATACATGATTACCCGTTATCGAACGATGATTCCAACTAGTCAAACCGGACATCCCACTATACAACTGTCTGGGAGCTCATTATTCATTCATTTCGAAAGCTGCCGAAATACATCCACTACCTGTCACTCGTACGTGCTCGTCTTGCATAAGTATCAATGTACTGCCAAATGAAAAGACACACTCGTTGGGTCAATATCATAGAGTATGGGTAGGTGTAGGAATGTCAGATCAAAAGGAGTGAATGTTATGAGTAAAGATGCTGAATATGGTCACTCGTATCGACCCGCGAATGTTGGTTGTTATTGTGGCTCACGCCAAAAGCATCATTTAGGTGATAATCGCAAATGTTGGTGTGAATATACGATTGAGATTGAAAATAATTTAATTAATGATATTACAGGCCTCAATATCCAAGTCTATGATCCAGCGAGAGCCAATGATTATTTAATTGGGCAGTTAATAAGTTATAACGGCAGATTATATCGAGTGATTATTAATAATCCTGGAGGAAATCCTGATGAAGTGCCGGGTGGTTATGAAATACTTGTCGATGGAGGAGGGGCGACTGGAGCTACGGGAGCAACTGGCCCTCCTGGAACAGGGTCTACAGGACCTACAGGCATTGGCGTGACGGGACCACCTGGCGCTAGCGGACCAACTGGACCAACCGGACCAGGGGTTGGAGCTACGGGAGCAACTGGCCCGCCAGGACCAACTGGACCACAAGGTGAAGTGGGTCCAGAAGGACCGCAGGGACCTGAAGGAGTTCAAGGTGACCCAGGACCAGAAGGCCCGCAAGGAGAAATTGGTCCAGAAGGACCCCAGGGTGAATTAGGACCAGAAGGGCCTCAAGGAGAGATCGGTCCAGAGGGACCCCAAGGGGAAATTGGCCCAGAAGGACCACCAGGTGACCCAGGCCCAGAAGGACCAGCCGGGCCAACAGGTCCAGGCGGGGGTTCAAGCATTAATAACGCATACGGGGCGTCAATAACCGGGCAAGTTATTACGTTATCTGGTGGCGTTGGCACAGTTGTAGAAGTACCAGATGAGCAACTATTTAGCGCAGACTTGCCGATGACAACAAACTCTGTAACGGTTAACACACCAGGTAGGTACCGCGTTTCCTATGCAATGAAGTTATTAACGTCACGAGCAGTCTCAACGAGAATTCTCGTGAATGGTGTACCTGTACCTGCATCGATATTAAATGGCAATGAAACGGGCTCATATGTAGATTATGTTAATGAGGTTTCTCTTGATCTTGGGGCGGGAGATGTGGTTCAATTAGCTGTTACTGGTCCAGATGGTTCTACTTTAACATTAGATCCAAATAATGCCGGTGCTACGCTTCAAGTCATTGGCTTAGATGTAACGTAAGCTTTTTGAATTGTAGATAATACAGATGTGCCGTTTAGGTGCATCTGCTTTTTATTTTCAAAGTGGAATGAAGACGAAGAAGATCACTATGATGATTTCTTGTGCGTTAGGTGTAGAATTTGTTATTATTAAAGAAATTTTCTTAATAAGGAGAGGTATATATTCAACTTCAAGAACGAATTCACAACTATTTATCGGTGCAATCAGTATCGTCACCTGTAGCTGTTAAAGATGGTATTTTATTTATTAGTGATGAAAGTGGTCTTCCGCAATTGTGGAAGTATGATTCATCTGAGAAAACGTACGCTCCTTTTTTAGAGACAGAAGACCGCATTCAATTTCTAAAAAAATTTCCAAATTCTGATGACTTGATTATCGGTATGGATATTCAAGGAAATGAACGCGAGCAACTATACCTTGTGTCGGAGAATAAAGAAATTACCCGCCTCACGAAAGTGGACGATGCCATACACGTGTTCGGTGGTATTTCAAATGACGGTCATCACGTCGCTTGGGCAAGCAATGAACGAGACGCTCGTTTTTATGATATTTATACGATGAATATGAATACGAAACAACTTACTCGCGTTCTAGAAACTGATGGTACATTTCGAGTGTTAGGTTGGCGTCCGTCAGGGGATGAGCTCGTCATTCAAGAAGTATATACGAATTTGTACAACCGAATTGGGTTTCTCAACATACATACGAAGGACATTCGTTGGCTTCTTGACACTGATGAAAACTCTTCGTTCCATTCTCCTAAGTTTTCAAGTGATGGACAGGTCATTTACGTTTTGAGTAATTACGGGCGCGAGACGACTGGCCTTGCACAAATGGACTTGGAAACGATGAAGTTAACTTGGTTGGACGACCCAGATTGGGATATTGAAAATCTTACGATAAATCCAGACAAGTCAAAACTTGCATACACGACGAATGAAGGCGGGATTGATAAAGGTTGGATTCTGAATATTCATAGTGGTCACCGCGTATCGTTTGAGCTAGGGTTTGGCACGTTGGCGGACCTCGCTTGGAATGTGGCAAATGAGATTCATCTTATTTATAATGCACCAACACAACCGGCAGATGTATACGTACACTACATCGATACGGGGGTGAGTGAGCGTCTTTATTGCACACTTGCAACATCTGAATTTGAAGCTCAGCTCATCGAACCAGAAGTTTATACCGTTCGCTCTTTTGACGGTCGATCCATTCCATCGTTTCTGTATAAACCAAAAGAGTATAATAAAAATACTCCCGTTGCGTTTTGGGTTCATGGGGGTCCTGAAGGGCAAACGAAGGCGACGTACCACCCCGTTATTCAGTCACTCACATCTCTTGGATATGTCGTATGTGCACCAAATGTACGAGGAAGTAAAGGATATGGAAAGACATATATTCATTTAGATGATGTGCGGAAGCGAATGGATTCGGTTAAGGATCTTATTGAAATTGCAGAAGCTTTAAAAGAAGAACCGTATGTGGATGAGAAGAAAGTAGCGGTCATTGGCAGAAGTTATGGTGGATTTATGGTGTTAGCTGCAGTGACCCATTATCCACACGTATTTACCGCAGGCATAGATCTCGTTGGCATTTCCAGCTTCCGAACATTCCTTGAAAATACAGGTCCGTGGAGAAGGAAACTGCGAGAAAGCGAATACGGAACGATCGAAGCAGATGGAGAGTTCTTTGACGAGATTGATCCGATTCACTATTCCGAAAGAATTACCGCGCCGTTGATGGTGTCACATGGAGCGAATGACCCGAGAGTTCCTATAGCAGAAACCGAACAGATAATTGAGGAGTTACGTGCAAGAAATCATCCCGTAGAGTACATTCGATTTGAAGATGAAGGTCACGGCATTGTGAAAATCGAAAATCAAATTACAGCATATACAGCTATGGCAGATTTTTTGCAGAGGTTGTATAACGAGTAAATGCTAAGCGCAAATGAAACTCATTTGCGCTTTATTTCATCTGTTCCACGACCGAAATCACCCTCTTCGTACATGGACTACTGCTCTTCATTAAGATCTTTGCAATACTATATGTGAAAGTAGTCGCAGGAAAATCACAAAAACTATGAAAAAATACCAAAAGTTGCTAGAATACGTCAAAGAATTTTTTAAGATTGTTGTTTAGAATGAGAAATCTGTCATAATAAGAAAGGATTAGTCTTGTCATTTTGACTCGGATCAGAGAAGTGGTTAATAGGAGGAAGAAGAATGATACATAGCGTGAAATTTTTGCACGGTCTTTTTAATACGAAGGCTCATTTCTCAACATTAAAAGAATCTGAAGCGACGAAAGGTCTGGCTTGGCGGTTGACTGTCGGCGCTCTTATTATAGGACTTATTACAGTCTTGAGCCAATTCGCAGTACGAGACGATATGATGCAAGTCTATCAATCTATGCCTGGAATGGGCGAGGAAGAAGCATCGATATTTGTCTCAATTATGATGGCTTTAGGTGGTGTGTTTGCCGTAGCGCGAGCATCGTTGCCATTCTCGCGATTGCCCTCGTTTTCTGGATCTTTTTTCGTGAAGTTGGTTTTAAGCGACTATTTATCATATTCTCATATTTTATTCCGATTTACATAATTGTAATGCTCGTTGACTTGCCTTATTACTTTTTGTTTGGCATGGAGCACCTGTACTCTGTGACCGGTCTTGGATATGTGGCGGCTTTACTTTTTGAAGACTCGTTTTTTACGCATTTCTTCGCACAGTTTAGTCTGCTCGTCGTTTGGTGTTTCATCGTTCAGCTGTTTGCTCTTCGCGTCGTTTCTACGAAGAGTACACGATATATTGTTGTCACATCAACCGTCTTTTATCTATTATTAATGGTAATTTTAGCAGCAGTTATGTACATGTCGATGTTGCAAGCGCAAGGGGTGCAATAGTATGAAGAAGCGAATTGGAATACTTATTGGTGTTATTTTACTTGCCGGACTGATTGTTGGTAATTCATATATTTTAAACGAAGGCTCATTAGTGAAGATCCAGTTGTGGTGGAGACGGTGACGGCAACGGAAGAAACCCTTTATGAATCGATCATTGCAAACGGCATTGTGGAACCGCTCGAGAACCAGTCGTATTATGAAGATGCCCAACACGGGACACTGACGGACATTCATGTGGAAGTCGGCGATCAGGTTCAAGAAGGGGATTTGCTCATGACGTACGAAGATGAGGAAATGGCTCGTCAACTTGTGACGATGCGTAACAGCTTGGATCGTTTGATGCTTGAGGTTGAGCAATATGATGATCGAATTTCCTCTATTGAGACGGATATAGCTAATGAACGAAATCAAGCAGATGACGAAGATGAAGAAGACCCGTTTAATAAAAGTGATCAGTTAATTAGCCAATTGCAGTCTGAAAGAGATAATTTAGAATTTCAACGCAGAACAACGAACCTTCAATACAGTGAGCAGCAAGAAGAGCTGGAGTATTATGAAGGTGAAGAGTTCCACGAAGTGTACAGTGACGTGCCCGGAACGGTAACGAAACGAATTTCACCTGACATGGCTGCGGAAGGGGAATCATTAATTCACATCCAATCAGAGCATCAGTGGACGATTCAAGGAACCGTCACCGAATATGATCTCGTTCAGTTAACGGAAGGTATGGAAGTTGAGGTTGAGCCGAATGTGATGCCAGGCGAGCGGTTTAGTGGAACCCTTACAGAGTTAGGCACATCACCTGCGAGTGAGGACGATCCGTTGCTTATTGAAGAAGCAAACGTGACCTCATATCCATACGAGATTCTTCTTGAAGAAGGTTCAGAGGAATTGCTCCACGGTTTCCACGTGAACGCGTACTTTGAAATCGAGGCGGAATCAGATGCCGTGTTGTTACCTGAACATGTCATTGAGTCGGAAGTGGATCCGTTCACACAAGAAGAGATGCAGTATGTATACGTCATTGTCGATGGATTGGCGATGCAACGTCTTGTGGAGACCGGTGTAACGAGTGATCAAGGTACACAAATGATCTCGGGAGTGACACCAGGAGATTCAGTGATTGATCCTTCAAATCTTGAGATGATTTATGAAGGAATGGAGGTCATTTTGGATGATTCACCTGAAGAATCTTGACAAAACATATAAAAATGGCGACCAGGTTCTTCATGTGTTAAAAGACATTGAACTTTTGATTGAAGAAAATGAGTTCGTTGCCGTCATGGGTCCTTCAGGGTCTGGTAAATCCACACTTATGAACATGATTGGTTGTTTGGATCAACCTTCGTCCGGTTCTTATTATTTGTCGGGTACAGATATTGCTGGGCAACCGCAAAAGACACTCGCAGACATTCGTAACAAAAATATTGGATTTGTGTTTCAACAATTTCACCTTCTTCCTAGAATCAGTGCACTTAACAATGTGGAACTGCCACTCATCTATGCAGGTGTAAAAAAGAAAGAACGTCAAGAACGGGCAAAAGAAGCGCTTGTGAAAGTAGGGTTAGAAGAGCGGGTATCTCATTTACCGAATCAGCTTTCCGGTGGTCAGAAACAACGTGTAGCGATTGCTCGGGCGTTAGTGAATCGCCCGAGTCTCATCCTTGCCGATGAGCCAACGGGTGCTCTTGATACGAAGTCTGGAGAGCAGATTATGGGGCTATTTGACACGTTGCATGAAGAAGGCGCCACACTTGTCGTCGTCACACACGAACAAGAAGTTGCGGACTATGCGAGACGGATTGTGACGTTTAGAGATGGAGAAATTATCGAAGATCGGAGGCGAGATCGTGTCGTTCTTTGATAGTTTTAAGATGGCGTTACGCTCGATTTGGAATCACCGGCTACGTTCCATGCTGACGATGCTCGGTATTATTATCGGTGTAGGCTCTGTTATCACGGTTGTAGCCATTGGTAAAGGCGGGGAAGCATTGTTAACCTCCCAATTTGCAGGTGGCGGCAACAATACGTTTGAAGTGTATTATATGCCTCCAGAAGAATCGTTAATGGATTATGATGCGTACACAGAAGTTTCGTATTCTGAAGAAGACTTACGGGCCATTGAGTCGATGCCTGCAGTCGAGCAAGTGATTGCTTATGCACTAACGTCATCCAGCGTATACCGTCACCGAGAATCTTCTGGAGCACAACTGCTTGCCATTAACGAGAGTTACTATGAACTGAATGAGTTCATGGCAGAAAGCGGTCGACTTTTGAACGACCGCGATGTCGAGATGGGCCGGAGAGTTACGACAATCAGCCTGGACTTGCAGAAGAGTTGTTTTCTTCTGAAGAAAATCCGATTGGTCAAACGGTAAATATCGAAAATATCCCATTTGAAATTGTCGGGATTCATGATCGTGCGAACCAAAGTTTTTTTGAGTTTCAAGTTGATGAAGCACTGCTACCACAATCGGTCTGGCCGATGCTCTATGGCACCGATCAAATGGACATGTTGAATGTGCAGGCTACGAGTGCAGATACGATTCAAAGTGCAGGAATCTCAGTTACGGATTATTTAAATGAAACAACAGACCGTACGGGTCACTTTGAAGTCATTAACATGGAAGAGATCCAAGAAGGTATTTCACAGATCACCAACGTCACGACGACCATTATTGGTGGAGTAGCTGCTGTTTCGCTACTCGTTGGTGGGATCGGTGTTATGAATATCATGCTCGTTTCGGTTACAGAACGAACGAGGGAGATTGGTTTACGCAAGTCGTTAGGGGCAACGAGGGGCAACATTCTCCTCCAATTCCTTATTGAGTCGGTCACCTTAACGACAATCGGCGGTGTGATCGGCATTGCGCTAGGTGCCGGAATTGCGAATACGGTATCCATTTTCGCTGATTGGCCGTTTCTCGTCTCTGTACCGGTCATGCTTATCGGTGTTGGTTTTTCAATGGTTGTGGGTGTGGTCTTCGGGTTACTTCCAGCCAATAAAGCAGCCAAACTCGATCCAATTGAAGCCCTTCGTTATGAATAAGATACCCACTGAGAATTTCTCCATGCACGTAAGTTCTCTGTAGTTTTTGGCTATACTAGCGGGCAAGGGGGAATGAACATGGCACAAGAAATTTTATGTGAAGTAAACAACTGTGTCCATTGGGGCGAAGGGAACCATTGCGAGGCCGACCGAATCTATGTTGTCTCAAATGCCGACAAGATTACGACCGAGCAAGAGGAAACCGATTGCCACACATTTTCACCTAAGATGCACTAGATGGGAACCGTTGCACAAATTTGTGCAACGGTTTTAATTGTGTATTGGGGTTAGACAACGAACGTTCTAGAACAACCATTTCTTTAAGTACGCTCTAGTCTCATCAAACAGTAACGATATGTTGAAAGGTGAGAAGCTTTGTGCTAAGATTCGTTACATAACTAAATACAAATCTAATACTTCGGGGCAGGGTGAAATTCCCTACCGGCGGTGATGAGGTCGTTTACCTTTTAGTCCGTGACCCGTGACAACAGTAGTTGGAGCGGTGGATCTGGTGAAATTCCAGAGCCGACAGTTAAAGTCTGGATGGGAGAAGTGAGGATAACAGCAGCAGTATGTCGTCATGTATGTACATACGTGTATTTGCTATCCGTAAAAACATATGCCAATGGCGTATGTCACTTTAACAATCTCTAAAAGCTACCCGTGGTTTTAATCTCGGGTAGCTTTTTTTCGTGTGTCGATGAGTATTGGAGAAGGGAGAGAAGATGACAACGGATCAAAGGTATATGAAAGTTGCGTTACAGCTGGCGCGTTTAGGAAGAGGTCAAACGTCTCCAAATCCTATGGTAGGGGCGATTGTAGTATCTGATGAAGGTGTTATTGGACAAGGAGCCCACTTGAAAGCAGGTGCTGAGCACGCTGAAGTTCATGCGCTCAACATGGCAGGAGAGAAGCTAAAGGAGCAACATTGTATGTAACGCTCGAACCTTGTTGCCATTTTGGACGCACAGGGCCTTGTACGGACTTCATCATAAAGTCAGGAGTTACCCGGGTCGTCGTAGCTTCTGTAGACCTAATCCACATGTACAAGGTAAGGGAATTGAAGTTTTGCAAAGGCATGGCTTATCTGTTCAAACGGGAGTTTATGACGAAGAAGCTCGAGCATTAAATCGTAGTTATTTTCATTACTGCAAAACAGGTGAGCCTTATGTGACGTTGAAGTTTGCAAGTTCACTTGATGGAAAAACAGCAACAGTATCAGGAGAAAGTAAGTGGATCACGAGCATAGAAGCCCGAGACGATAGCCATGAAGAAAGAGCCACTCATGATGCAATTCTAGTCGGAATTAACACTGTTCTTGCTGATGATCCTAAGCTCACTGCTCGGGGAGCGGGTGATAGACACAATCCTATTCGGGTCATTATGGATCGCAAACTTCAAACACCAGAGCAGGCTAAAATGCTTCAAGAACCCGGCGAAACTTGGATTTTCACTGAGGTTGATGGCAAGGGATGGGGAACTGATGTGGCAAAGATTATTTGGGACGAACGAGTGACCGTCCCATCGGTTTTGGCTGAGTTAGGGAAAAGAGGAATCCGGTCATTGCTCGTAGAGGGGGGTGCTGAGATTCATGGAGCCTTTCTGAAGGCGAGGCGATGCGAGCGGGTGATTTCATATGTCGCTCCGGTCATGATTGGTGGAAAAGAAGCGAAGGGAACGGTTGCAGGTACAGGCATAGCTGAACTAGATCATGCCGTAAAATATCAGATACAGAACATAAAGAATGTTGGGACTGATATAAAAATTACATCATTAAGGAAAGGAGAATCAAGCAATGTTCACAGGAATAGTTGAAGAAGTCGCTCGTCTTATATCTATCGAAAAGAAGGAAGGGGGTTGTTCACTAGAAATCGAGGCACGCACAGTGACTGAAGATGTACGCATCGGTGATAGTATTTCTGTTTCAGGTGTTTGCTTGACAGTTACTTCGTACAACAAGCAATCCTTTACCGTAGATGTGATGGAAAAAACAATGGAGGATACGACCATGGGTACGCTTGAAGTTGATGCGCCGGTTAATGTGGAGCGAGCCGTTCAAGCAGGGGGAAGGTTTGATGGTCATATCGTAACAGGTCATGTAGACGGTGTCGGTCAGGTTACGAGCAGAGAAGAGAAACAAAATTCAACCCAATTTTCGATCACTCTTCCAGAAAAGCTGACGCGTTACATGATTATGAAAGGCTCAGTCGCTGTGGATGGCACGAGTTTAACAATATTCGCGGTAGAAGAAAATGAAATAAAAATATCGATCATCCCCCATACACATAAGGCAACGAAGTTGCATTTTTACATGAAGGAGATGCCGTTAATATAGAATGCGATATGGTTGCCAAATATATTGAAAAGTTCACGGAGGTTAACGATGAAAAGCACGATTGATCAAGCGATTGTTCAGCTTCTAGCAGGTGGCATGGTAGTCGTATGTGATGACGAAGATCGGGAAAATGAAGGTGACCTTGTCGCACTTGCGGACCGTATATCCGCAGAAGTATTAATTTTATGACGTTACATGGACGTGGACTCATTTGTGCACCGATATCAAAAGAGATTGCTGAGCGGCTACAGCTCGATTTGATGGTTAGAAACACATCTGATCCTCACGAAACAGCGTTTACGGTAAGCGTCGATCACAAATCGGCAACAACAGGCATCTCAGCGGCAGAACGAGCGAATACGCTTTTACAACTCACAGTGCCTAACACGACACCTGAGCAATTTCAACGACCTGGACATATTTTTCCGCTCATCGCAAAGGATGGTGGCGTGTTCACTCGGATGGGTCACACGGAAGCGACTGTAGATCTTGCTAAGCTTTGTGGCGCAAGGGAAGTGGGTGTGATTTGTGAGATTATGAACGAAGACGGATCGATGAGCAGATATCCAGAGTTGTTGGACTTTGCGAAGCAATATGACTTACCTCTTATTACGATTGAAGACTTAAAAGAATATCGCATTCGTACAGAGAATTTGATACAGGCTGAAGCGGCAACGATGCTTCCAACTGAATACGGGACATTTCATATTACGGTCTTTAAGACAAAGTTAGACGATGAAGAGCATGTTGCGATTGTAAAGGGAAATGTTTCCGTTCCAGAAGCAGTGTATACGAGAGTTCATTCGGAATGCTTGACTGGAGATGTCTTTCACTCAAAACGATGTGATTGTGGACAGCAGCTAGAAGACGCATTGCGCACACTTCGTGAACGAGAAGCCGGAGTATTATTGTACTTGCGGCAAGAAGGTAGAGGAATTGGCTTGTTTGAAAAGATTAAAGCGTACCAACTACAAAGCGACGGGCTCGACACTGTAGAAGCGAATGAAGCGTTGGGATTTAAAGACGACGAACGTGAATTCACGGTTGCCGCTGTTATGCTCGGTCATTTAGGTGTCAGTAAAGTGTCTCTCGCTACGAATAATCCGGAGAAAGTGAATGGCTTACAAAAATCTGGGATTATTGTAGAAGAGATCATTCCTTTTGCACCAACTGTATATGAGGAAAACGAACGTTATATGAATGCAAAAAAAGAAAAGCTTGGTCACTTAATATAGGAGGTCATTGAAATGGAGAAGACGTACAGAGGAACATTGGACGGAAGAGGATTAAAGATTGCGATTGTAAAAGCTAACTTTAATGAAATGATTACAAATCTACTTATGGCAGGGGCAAAAGAGACGTTAGTGAAGCTCGGCGTCAAAAGTGAAGATATTCATATTGTTGAAGTTCCAGGTGCATTTGAAATCCCGTTTGCCGCCCGTAAGACGGTAGAAAGTCAACGCTATAATGGTGTCATTGCACTCGGGGCCGTAATACGGGGAGAAACATCACATTATGATTATGTGTGCCAAGCAGTGACGAGTGTATAAGCTCACTTAATATTGAGTCAGATATTCCGATCACTTTTGGTGTATTAACGACGGATACGAGTGAACAAGCTTTGGCTAGAACGGGGATTAAGCATCCAAACACAGGAAATGAAGCCGCGCGCACAGTTGTTGAAATGGCGACATTGGAAGTGTAGGGAAGCAAATTTTTGGTTCTGATTCTATACTAGCGAAGTATAGAGTCAGAATCGAATATAAAGAATACTATGTCATATTTTCTCACAGATTTCTTTTTAGTCATCGTTTCCGACATTCGACTGTGATAAACTCGAAAAAAGGAGTGAGTCACCATGAAGCATTTCGACTGGAGAGTTATTCATCAAGAGTCTGGGAAAAAGAATCATTTACATAGTAAAGCAACTCCGATTTATCAGACGTCAGCCTTCGCTTTTTCAGATTTAGATGATTTGGAACAGTTTTTCTCTCCTGAAAATGAACGGTACATGTATACGCGCTATGGAAACCCGAATACAGACGAGTTAGCAGATCTTGTTGCCGGTTTGGAAGAGGCGCCCTCAGGTGTGGCTACGTCATCAGGAATGTCCGCGATCCTTGCAGGTGTGTTAGCTGCTGTAAAACCAGGAGATCATATGCTCATTCCAGAAGATGTGTACGGGGGGACGTATGACCTCTTTCACAACTTTCTTACGGACTGGAATGTTCAAATAAACACGGCCTCTTTTGCCGATAAGAACAATATCCTTAGTGCATTAACAGAAAAGACAACGCTCATTTTTGGAGAGACTGCAGCCAATCCCCTTCTAAGGGTTGAAGATATTGAACAACTCACGCAAATAGCTAAGGGTCACGGCGTCAGGGTCATGATCGATAACACGTTTGCGACGCCATATTTTGTTAAGCCTTATATATTAGGGGCAGACTTGGTCGTACATAGTGCAACCAAATATATTGGTGGGCACAGTGACGTTACCGCGGGCGTCCTTGTCGGAGAATCATCGTTAGTTGAGCAGGCGAAGAAAAAAGTCATCCAGTTAGGTATGAATGTCAGCCCCTTCGAAGCATGGCTCACGACACGAGGATTAAAGACGATCTCCGTTCGAATGAATCAACAAAGCAAAAACGCGGCAGAAGTGGCAACATTTATGCAAGAGCAACCAGGAGTGAAGGTGTACTATCCAAACACCTTAAGTGATCATGGTAATGGAGCGATGGTAAGTTTCGACCTCGGCCATCAATTTGATGCGTATACATTTTTTAAGAGCTTACAATGGATTCGAATTGTACCCACATTGGCAGGAGTAGAAACGACTGTTTCTTACCCGCTAAAAACATCCCACCGCAGCATTCCGAGTGATTTGCAAAAACGCTTAGGTATAACGGAAGGACTTGTGAGAATGTCTGTAGGCCTAGAAGATAGCGGGGAAATCATTGAAGAATTGCGCCTTGCTTTAGCGGCTGCAAAAAAATAAATAAACTTTTTTTTCTAGATGCCTTGCATTATCTTTTTTTCCATGATATATTATTACACGTGGCGTTGAGAGACACCACAAACGAATCTGGTGACATTGGCAAAGAGGTCACACCCGTTCCCATGCCGAACACGGAAGTTAAGCTCTTTAGCGCTGATGGTAATTGGGGGGCAGCCCCCTGTGAGAGTAGGACGTTGCCAGGTTTTTTCACATCGCGGGATAGAGCAGTCTGGTAGCTCGTCGGGCTCATAACCCGGAGTCGGAGGTTCAAATCCTCCTCCCGCAACCAATTATTCTTTAGATTGTAGTACTCGAAGAGTGCAACCAATTAACTTTCGACACTACGTCGAATTTTTTTCTTCTCTGCGAGAAAGAATTGTAGTGCCTGGAAGGTGCAACCAATTTTACCCTCGACACTACGTCGGCTAAACTTCGAAGCAAGAGGGGATAGTGGTACTGAGTGAGTGCAAACAATTAATATTTAGATTGTAGTACTAGGAGAGTGCAACCAAATTACTTTCGACACTACGTCGAATTTTTCCATCTCTGTGAGAAAAGGTTGTAGTGCCTGGAAGTTGCAACCAAAAATACATAGCTCAATTAAACATACAAACGACAAATCGTTTGTTTTTTTGTGTTTAAGCGAACCTACTCATGTGACGATGCTGCAGATTTTTAGTGTCCAACGAAAGCATAACGCTAAGTAACTGTGTGTGCCTATTTGCGATAATGATCCACTGCATAGAGTAACAACGACAAAAAATTAGCGTTCGCAATGGGTCGGGCTCTGCTCGATAATGTGTGTGGGGATTTTACTTATTATTATCCAGAACACTTACGAAATCCCACCGTAAACGCGCTTATGTTGGCATTTACGGTTCTTATGTGGGGATTTTGGAAAAATGAGAGAAGTTCTTCCTCCAAATACCCTCATGAACCGCATTTTGGGGCAGTTTTACAATGCGTGTACTTTCGTGTACGTGCACCAATTGTATGCTAGAATATTGGTTATGAGCCTTGACTTAAAGGGGTATAAATGATGGATGAATTTCGCTTAATAGAACGGATTCATAATATAATTGAAGATAAACAGCCAGGTGTGCGTGTCGGAATTGGGGATGATGCAGCATTATTCAGCCAAATGCTGAATTGGAGACGATCTGTTGTGTCGACACGCTATGCGAAGGTGTGCATTTTAAACGATCAACGATGAAACCGGCAGACATTGGCTATAAGGCGCTCGCTGTAAACATTAGTGATGTAGCTGCAATGGGTGGAAAGCCTAAATACTATCTTGTATCCATTGCTGTTCCTCGTGGTTGGTCTGATGATGAAGTTCTTGAAATTTATGATGGAATGCAAAGCTTGGCACAGCAACAAGGGTTCATCTCATTGGCGGTGACAGTGTGACATCAAAAAGTGAACTATACATATCTGTGACGGTTCTCGGTGAAGTGGCAAAGGGAAGGGCGTTACTTCGAAGTAGTGCACGCGTCGGTGATGTTGTTTTCGTTACGGGTTCATTAGGAGGTTCAGCTGCAGGTCTCGAGCAGTTATTAAATCAAGATGCTAACCCGAACAAAGCATTTGTTGAGGCGCATCAACGACCGCTGATGCATACTGGGGTTGCGCAAATGTTCACCGAGAATTCAACGAGAATGGCATTGAATGACATCAGTGATGGTTTATCAAGTGAAATATGGGAGATTGCTGAAAGTAGTGACGTTCATATTGAACTTGAGGAAAGCAACATCCCGATGCCAGAGTTGATGGAAGAGACGTTTGGGCGCGAACGATCTTTACGGTTTGCCTTTAACGGTGGTGAGGATTTTCAATTGCTAGGTACGGTTTCGAAAGAGGATTGGCCACGTATTGCTGAAGAGGCAAAACGTATAGGAGATCCACTTACAATAATCGGTCATGTCATCGGAAAAGGTGCAGATGTGACGTTAAACTCGACCACACAAAAAACACGCCTTGTGCGTGAAGGATATACACATCGTTCTTGAATAGAGGTGAGGGCATGAGAGAATACGAAATATTGACGAATGATACAGAAGAAACGATGCGTCTAGGGGAACAGCTAGGACAAGTCGCCAAACCAGGGGATGTTTATACGTTGGACGGGGATTTAGGTGCAGGGAAAACGCATTTTAGTAAAGGCTTTGGAAAAGGCCTGGGTGTTCAAGGGAATATCAATTCTCCAACATTTACCATTATCAAAGAGTATAAAGGAAGGCTTCCTTTTTACCATATTGACGCGTATCGCTTGGACGAGAGCGATGAGGAAGATCTCGGTCTCTCTGAATTTGTTGATGGAGACGGAGTAACAGTCATTGAATGGCCATCACGATTGAGCGTACCATTGCCTGAAAATACCGTTCATATTACCCTCCAACGACTTGGAGAGCAAGAGCGACGTTTACAAATCAAAACAAATGCTTTGCATTATACATCTGTGTTGGAGGTGTATGAATGATGATTCTTTCTATGGATACATCCACGTATGTGTTAGGTACTGCAATCGGTACAAACAGCGAGATTGTTGCAGAGTGGACGACGTACAAAAAAAGAAAATCACTCTCTTCGCCTCATGCCAGGCATTGATGAGGTGATGAATCAAGCGAATCTGGAAATGAAAAATCTAACCGGCATTGTTGTGACGACGGGTCCTGGATCATATACAGGGGTGCGTATCGGCGTCGCTACGGCTAAGGCGATGGCGAGTTCATTGGACATCCCCTTATATGAAGTATCTTCACTTGAGCTGTTAGCCCAAAATGGGAAGTATACGAGCACCGTGATTTGTCCGTTTATTGATGCTAGACGAGGGCAAGTATATGCTGGTTTGTATGAATCAAATGATGGAGAAGTTTCTCAAATCCGTGAGGACGAGCTTGTGCTGATGAGTGATCTGCTAAAAGAACTGGACACGCTCGAGCGCAACGTTCTTTTTCTAAGTTTAGATCTAGAAAACCATAAAGAACAAATCCAAGAAGTTCTTGGCGAACGAGCAATATTTGGAGGCGCGACAGACAACCGCACGAAGCCAAGTGAGATGATCCATTTGGCAAGTAAAAAAGATGCTGCAACGAATGTAGACACGGTTGTCCCCCGGTATTTGCAATTGGCAGAGGCGGAGAAAAATATCCAGAAAGAATCTCGTGATGATGGGTAATGGTGCTCGCGAATTGGTGAACATTAGACGGATGACGGTTGCTGACATACCGGCAGTACTCATCGTTGAACAGGACGTATTCACGATGCCGTGGACAGAGCACGCATTTGTTAATGAGCTTGTGAAGAATCCGTTTGCTCATTATTTCGTGTTAGAGTTAGACGCACGAATCGTCGGATATGGTGGTGTTTGGCTCGTCATGCAAGAAGCGCATATCACGAATTTTGCTATCCATTCTTCCGTGCAAAGGCATGGGTATGGTGAACAGTTATTTCAAGAAGTTTTGGAGACGGCAAAGCAATACGATACGAGAAAGATGACGTTGGAAGTTCGCACGAGCAACACGGCGGCACAACGGTTATATGAGAAATTTGGATTTGTGAAGACGGGGATCGAAAAAGGATATTATACGGATACAAAAGAGGACGCTTTTGTTATGACGCTTGAAATGGAACCTAGTTAGAGAGGAAGATGGAGCATTGTTAACCCCTACAATTCTTGCTATTGAGACGAGCTGTGATGAGACAGCCGCAGCAATCGTTCGAGGTGGAAAAGAGATCTTGAGCAATCAAGTAGCGTCGCAAATTGCGATTCATGAACAATTTGGAGGCGTTGTGCCAGAGGTTGCCTCTCGTCACCACGTTGAAAATATGACAACGGTGATCAAGCATGCACTAGCTGAAGCGAACCTTACGTATGATGATATTGATGCTGTGGCGGTTACTGAAGGCCCTGGCCTAGTAGGTGCTCTGTTAGTCGGTGTGAATACGGCTAAAGCGGTTGCGTATGCACACAACTTACCACTGCTTCCAGTTAATCATATTGCAGGTCACATTCATGCGGCGAACTTGGTTGATACGATTGAATACCCTGCGATGGCACTTGTTGTTTCAGGTGGACACACGTCTTTAGTCTACATGGAGACAGAGGGAAGTTATGAGGTTATTGGCGAGACAAGAGATGACGCTGTTGGTGAAGCATATGACAAGGTAGCTCGCACCATTGGTCTACCGTATCCAGGCGGACCACACATTGATCGGCTCGCCAGAGAAGTGGAACCAACGATCGATTTTCCTAGGTCATGGTTAGAGGAAGATACGTATGATTTTAGTTTTAGCGGATTGAAGTCATCGGTCTTAAACTATGTGCACAATCAAAAGCAAAGAGGCGAAGACATTCACGCAGAAGATATTGCAGCGAGCTTTCAAGCAAGTATTGTTGAGGTCCTCGTAGAAAGGGCATCGCGAGCGGCGCTCTCTTATGACACGAAACAGCTCATTGTTACAGGTGGAGTGGCTGCAAATCAAGCGATACGCAGTGCTATGAAAGATAAGATGGAGCGTATCGGTGTGCAACTCATCATCCCACCTTTATCTTTATGTACGGATAATGCAGCCATGATTGGTGCAGCCGCGTTTGTAGAATGGAAAAAGAAGAACGTTGCTGATTTGAAATTGAATGGGGTACCAAACCTTGCTCTTACTACAGATGTGAGGTGAAAACAGAATGTCACGAATTACTTCTCGAAAGGCGGTATCTAAAGCCGCTGAAGCTGTATGGGCAGCAAATAAATACTTCGTCCTCGCTTGCTCACAATCAGCATATCGGGACATTCGCCATCATTTACGTCCAAACGAACGCGATGTGAATGCTGCGTTTCTTCGGTTAAAGGAAATTGACAGGACGTATAGAGGAGTGCCGTCCGCGGACTTGCCTGAGCTGTCCAATGCGCTCTACCACCTGCTCGGATACTTTAAATCTGATTTACTCACCGAAGAGCGTCAATATCTTCATACTCGAGTAAAAGAAGATCCTGAGGAAGTTCTCGAGAAACTGGAGACGTACACATTTGCGTATGATAAGACGTATTTAAAAAGTTGCCGCCTATGGCAACGTGATCGTTCTTTCTCCCTTGTCCCTGTTGGTTTAAAGATTGAAGGAGAGCTAAGCGAAGCTTACGTTTGGGACTGGCAAGGAGATTATATTTGCGATGATAATTGATTAAAAAGCCAGCCTATAGGTCGACTATAGGCTGGCTTTTTGTGTCACTTTACTTCTGCTGACTGTTGAGTATAGTTCAGTTGTGGTCTGCGTAATGAGACGACTGCAAAACCAAATGCAATTAGAACGAGAACCGCTCCGAAGCTTGCGAGACTCATTACTGTTCCTGTAAATGCAAGTACGAGTCCTCCAACTGCTGAACCGATGGAGATTCCAAATTGCAAAGCGGAAGTGTTTAAACTTTGCTGGATGTCGGATGTTTTTGGCGCCGATTGAATTAAATAGTTTTGCATTGCCGGAGTGAGTGCCCAGCTTAGGCCACCCCATAATGCGGTAAACACGAGGAACATTAATAGATATCCGGTCGTGAAAGGGATGACGAACAGCACGACGGCAAATGTGGATACGACAGCAAGTATGGACGTTCTTGATCCAAACTTGTCACTGAGTACACCGCCGAGTGCATTCCCGCCAATAGATGCTACACCAATGATTAGATAAGAAATACTAATCCATAGCGGTTCCATCTGAAACGCTTCTTCAAGAAATGGTGTGAAATACGCATAAAGCACGTAGTGACCGGCGAGCATGAACAACGTAACTAAATGAGCAGTGCTAATCTTGATGCTTTTCAACGATTGTACTTGCTCACGGATCGGTACAACTTTCTCCACAGGCATCTTCTCAATGAGCAAGCTCACAAGAATAATTGAAAGCAAAGATAGAAGGGCAATGCCTAAAAAGACCGTTCTCCAATCCAATACTTCTGTTAGGAATATACCTACTGGGACACCAAAAACGAGAGAAGAGCTGATTCCCATAAACACAAGGCCAATCGCTTTTGCCCGATGGCTAGGTTTTACAATTTTCGCTGTTATGGTTAACGATAAGACGACAACTAGAGCCGTACTCATGGCTGTAATAACACGGGCAATCATAACGAGAGCGAAAGTCGTACTAAAGTACGTCATGATATTTCCAAGGGTAAAGATAATGAGTGCAATGATATATAATTTCTTCCGTTCAACTTTCGCAGTTATTGAGATTAATACAGGTGCTGAAATTGCGTAAACAAGGGCAAACACGGTAATGAGCTGACCAGCAGATGCAATGGTTACATCCAAATCAGCAGCAATGACAGGCAGTATACCCCCAACGATTAACTCCACGAGACCGACTGAAAAAGCTGCGGCGGCGAGAATGTACACTCTCCAATTCATACAAACAACCTTCTTCCTGTTTAGTAGTGATGGCGTTCATCATCGTTCAGGAAGACATAAAAAAATTCCTGATTACAAAAATGAAAACAGCCATTTTTGTAATCAGGAATTATCGGTTCCTGGTAGAGACCCTCAAACCATATCATTGAGGTTATACAACAGTTGATTATATTAGCACATGTCTTAAGCATTGGCAATCGTTTTATGATTGCAATTCCTGCCATTCTTCCAGGAGTTCTTCAATCTTTCGTTCATTTTGTTCGATATCTTCTTGGATCTTTGTCGCCCGAGCGAAGTCTTCGTATACGTCGGGCTGGAGAATAAGTGCTTGTAATTGTTCGGTTTCCGCCTCTAGTTGTTCAATTGCTTCTTCTAACGTATCAATCTGTCTTTGGCGTTTGCGCGCTTCTCGTTTATCTTCTTTGCCTTGCATAAAATCTTTCTTTGCGGTTTGCGATGATTCAGGTGGGGCGGCATTTACTACACGGTCGTCAGTAAGTTCAGCAAGTCGCAGTCGTTCCCGCTCTGCTTCTTCTTCTTTTTTCTCTAAATAATAGTCATAGTTTCCGAGGTATTCAATAAGGGAGCCTTCATGAAATTCTAGTGTTCGTGTAGATAAACGGTTTAAGAAATAACGATCATGCGAAATGAATACGCTCGTCCCTGGATAATCCAACAATGCCTCTTCAAGTACTTCCTTACTGTCGAGATCCAAATGGTTCGTCGGCTCATCAAAGAGTAGCAAGTTTGCCTTTTTCATCATCAGTTTAGAAAGAACAAGTCGTGCTTTCTCCCCGCCACTCAGACTGTGGACAGGTTTTAGCACATCTTCCCCACTAAATAAGAAACGACCGAGAACCGTACGGATGTTCCGTTCATACACATGGGGATACTCGTCCCAAAGTTCTTGAAGCACGGTTTTATTCGCGTTCAAATCACGCTGTTCTTGGTCGTAATACCCTACAGTTACTTTGCTCCCGTGCAGCACATTTCCGTTTTCGGCTTCAAGACGCCCACCGAGGATCTTCAAGAGCGTGGACTTCCCAGTGCCATTCGGTCCAATCATCGCAACACTCTCACCGCGTGTAATCGCTAGATTCACTCCGGTGAGAACGGGCAAGTCACCATACGAAAATGAGAGGTCTCTCACACTGATCACATCATTTCCGCTCTTTTGTTCAATATCAAAAGAAATCGATGCACTCTTTTGATCAGAGAGGGGAGCGTCGATTCGATCCATTCGTTCTAATTTTCGGCGACGGCTTTGTGCACGTTTCGTCGTAGAAGCGCGAACGAGGTTTTTTTGGACAAAAGTTTCGAGCTGTTCAATTTCTTCTTGTTGTTTGTCATACGCTTTTTGTTGTAATTCTCGACGTTTATCGCGCTCAATGAGGTAATCTGTGTAATTGCCTGTAAAGACGGTCGCTTGCAAATGGGCAATTTCATATACTTTTGTTACGATTCGGTCAAGAAAATAACGGTCGTGGGAAACGACGAGAACAGCGCCATCATAGCCGTTTAAGTAATTCTCTAGCCAAGATAGTGTATGAATGTCCAGATGGTTCGTCGGCTCATCAAGAATGAGCAAGTCTGGTTTTAATAAGAGAAGTTTGGCGAGTGCCAATCTTGTCTTTTGACCACCACTAAGCGTCTGAACTTTTTGGCTGTAATGTAAGTGATCGAAATTTAACCCAGATAGGATGCTGCGAATGTCTGCTTCATAACGGAAGCCACCCTTGTTTTGAAAGGCTTCTTGTTTGTCGTCGTATTCTTTCAACGTCTGTTCATACCGCTCTGGATCCTCAAACACTTTCGGATCAGATATTTGTTCTTCAAGTGCTCGGAGCTCATGTTGAAGCTTAATGACTTGTTCATACACGGTAAGCATCTCGTCCCAAATGCTGCGTGTAGAATTCATGCCCGTGTCCTGGGCGAGAAAGCCGACGTTCACCGATTTGGGCATAATCACTTCACCGCTGTCATAAGACATTTCACCGGTAATAATTTTGAGTAGTGTTGTTTTTCCACTACCGTTGCGGCCAACGAGCGCAACACGTTCCCCGCTTTTGATTTCCATTTTTATATCTTGTAATATGAGTCGACTCCAAATGATTTCGAAATTCGGTCACATTGCAGTATGATCAATGGGCTCATCCTTTTACGCAGACATCTGCGAGACTGTTTAGTCTAACGTTATAAGACAACGTCGGATAGGTCAAGCGTACAGCGACTTTGGTGAAAACATGTTATAATACTAGCTGTAAAGAGAAGACCGATCGTGAGGGAATGCCTATGGAGGAACAACAGAAAATACCCCAGGCAACAGCTAAGCGCTTGCCTTTATATTATCGTTATCTTGAGAACCTATATGGTTCTGGTAAGTTACGCGTGTCCTCAACAGAATTGAGCGAAGCGGTGAAGATTGACTCAGCAACCATTCGAAGGGATTTTTCGTATTTTGGCGCTCTAGGTCGTAAAGGATATGGTTATGATGTTCATTATTTGTTATCATTTTTCCGCAAAACACTCGATCAAGACGAGACGACACATGTTATATTAGTGGGTGTTGGGAACTTAGGCAAAGCGTTGCTTAACTATAACTTTGCCAAAAACAACAACACGCAAATCGTTCGAGCATTTGACAATGATCATTCACTTGTCGGTCACGAAATCGGCGGGGTCACCATTAGTCATATGGATGAACTAGACGAAAAGGTAACAACCGACATTAAAGCGGCAATCCTCGCCGTTCCGTCAGCTGTTGCACAAACGGTTGCAGATCGCTTGGCAAATACAGGTATTCAAGGCATTATGAACTTTACTCCTACGAGACTGAGCGTTCCTGATCACATCCGTTTGCATCGCATTGATCTTTCGATTGAATTGCAATCTTTAATATACTTTCTCAAACATTACCCTCTACAAACAAAGTAATATAAAGGAGGAGACACTATGAATATTGGATTTGGCAGTATACTCGTAATCCTCATAGCTGCACTCATCGTCTTTGGTCCGAATAAGCTTCCTGAAGTAGGACGTGCGACGGGAAGTGCCGTACGAGAGTTCCGAAAGGCAACTCAGAACGTTCTTAACGATACGAAGAAGAATAAATAGATGGAGAACACAATGATTATGATTTGGATGAAGGACGGGTGTAGATGAAACAACAAGACATGACTTTTCTCGCCCATTTTGAAGAACTGCGCAAACGATTAATTATCGTTGCGATTTATCTTGTTGTCGGTATGGCTGGAGGATTTCTAGCTGCGCCTACGGTCATTGAATACTTACAAAATATCCCACAAGCCCAAGACTTCCCGATGAACGCCTTTCAGCTTACTGACCCGTTGCAAGTGTATATTAACTTTGCTTTTGTCATCGGTTTAATCTTAATTGTGCCAGTCATTTGGTATCAAATGTGGGCATTTGTTTCCCCAGGTTTGGCGGATAAAGAGAAGAAGATTACGTTATCTTATATCCCACTTGCGGTTTTGCTTTTCCTCGGTGGTATTGCCTTTTCTTATTATATCCTCATTCCTTATCTATTAGAGTTTTTAGCTAGTATCGGGGACCGACTCAACATTACAGAGCAATACGGAATTAAAGAATACTTTTCTTTCTTATTTCGGTTAACGATTCCGTTTGGGTTCTTATTCCAGCTGCCGGTGCTCATTATGTTCTTAACCCGGCTCGGCCTCATTTCGCCGATGTTTTTGCACCGAATTCGGAAGTACGCCTACTTCGTACTCATTGTTATCGCAGCATTTATTACGCCACCGGAACTGATTTCCCACCTTATGGTTACCGTACCGTTATTGCTACTTTATGAATTAAGCCTCGTCATCTCTAGGGCGGTTTACAAGAAACGATTAAAAGAAGAAGCTGAAGCACAACGGCAAATGGCAGAGTCTGACACATATTCAGAGTAAACCTAAAAAAACTGAGCTCATTCAACTTGGAATGGGCTCAGTTTTATTTTCGTAAAATCATACGTATGTACAGCA
The DNA here is from genome assembly GCF_000698105.1 of Geomicrobium sp. JCM 19037. Classification (NCBI taxonomy): domain Bacteria; kingdom Bacillati; phylum Bacillota; class Bacilli; order Caryophanales; genus Geomicrobium; species Geomicrobium sp. JCM 19037. Next base: position 23,294 of record NZ_BAWZ01000030.1, read on the forward strand.
AACGACTGTGAAAGGTGATATTCGCCCCAACCATTCGTGGTTGGGGCGAATCGAAAGCGTTCATCATTGATTGCTTTGGCTTTGTTTTCGTTTTTGTAAGTTGTGCCAGGCGAGCATGTAATCAGCCGCGGCAATGCCTATAAATAAAACCGAAAAGAATTCCCAGCCTTCCGTTTGTACATGAACGATCGCAAACATAACAAACAAATTCCCGACTAAGAAATACAATACCGCTAGAATAAGCGGATTCATGAGAAGAACACGCCAATTAACGGTGTAATGAACTGCGTCATCTGCTCAACATTTTCCATCATTTCCAAAACGTCATAGCCTAGATACTCAAGAAGGATCGGTAATGAGGCGACGGCGTTCATGAGACAGTGTGCGATGATCGGGACGATAATGCGGTTCGACATCACATAGACGAAAGCAAAGGCAAAACCTGCTCCTGCATAGACGAAAATATTCGCGATCTCCATGTGAACAATGGAGAAGGCTAAGGAACTCAATCCAGCAGCAAAGAAGAAGTTCATATGTTTGTATAACTTGCCGAAAATCACTTGTCTAAACAAAATCTCTTCCATGATCGGACCGAAAATGACAACCGCAAGCAACATAATTGGAACCGAACTCATGACTTCTAATAACATCATCGTGTTCTCAGATTCACGGGGGGCTCCGTATAACCCAGACTGAATAGCAAATCCGAGGTTCTGACCAATGAGCGCAAGAGCGACACCGGCAAAGATCCAACCAATCGTTGGCCCTATATTAGAACGGGGTTTCTCCGGTCTCATGAGCGGATGTGCGTTTCGAATAAGCAACATCATCGTAACTGCACCGAGGAAAAACGGAATGACGACAGCCATGGACATGGCTGTTTCTAACTCATGTTAGAAAATAAACCAAACACAATGCTCAACGTCAGCGATAGCACTTGGGCAACAATAAATGCGATCACAACGAGCCAGTATCGTAGCGTGTAACTCAAGGAACAAAACTCCTTTAGGTTCGGGAATTAAGAAAAAGCAATTCTATTGTAGCATGTCACAACGCGTATTGTCTGAAACAACATTCGTAACAAAAAAATTTCGTCAACCACTTGCAAAATTTAGGTGAAACTTTTATTATTGAAAGTGGAATTAGCACTCGTCGTGAGTGAGTGCTAATAAATCCCTTGTACAGTCACTGAACCCAGTATAACAACTGAAGAAGAGACGTGCTTACAACATAACTCAAAGGAGGTTGTTTTCCTTGTTAAAACCATTAGGTGATCGTGTTGTTATTGAACTAGTTGAGCAAGAAGAACAAACAGCGAGCGGGATTGTACTTCCTGACTCTGCTAAAGAAAAGCCACAAGAAGGTAAAGTTGTAGCTGTTGGCACAGGTCGTGTCACTGAAAACGGTGAGAAAGTAGCTCCAGAAGTAAGTGAAGGCGATGCGATTATCTTCTCTAAATACGCAGGAACAGAAGTAAAGCACGGAGACAATGAATATTTGATCTTACGTGAAAGTGATATTTTAGCCGTCATCGGTTAAGGAAGTTTCTCTTAGGCTCGCTGCCTAGATACATTTATTTAGGAGGTAATTTCAATGGCTAAAGATATTCGTTATAGTGAAGACGCACGCCGCGCAATGTTAAGCGGTGTTGACCAACTCGCAAATACAGTTAAAGTTACACTCGGACCTAAAGGACGTAACGTTGTTCTTGAAAAGAAATTCGGTTCACCACTGATTACAAATGATGGTGTGACGATTGCAAAGGAAATTGAGCTTGAAGACAACTTTGAAAACATGGGTGCACAACTCGTATCCGAAGTTGCGAGCAAGACAAACGACATTGCCGGTGACGGTACAACGACGGCAACGGTTCTTGCACAAGCGATGATCCAAGAAGGACTTAAAAACGTTACATCTGGTGCAAACCCAATGGGCGTTCGTCGTGGAATCGAAAAAGCTACAGCAGTTGCTGTTGAAGAACTTCAAAAGATTTCCCGGGAAATCGAAGGTCGCGACTCGATTAAGCAAGTAGCATCTGTTTCTGCAAACGACGAAGAAGTTGGCGAATTTATCGCTGAAGCGATGAGCCGTGTTGGAAACGACGGCGTTATTACTGTTGAAGAATCAAAAGGATTCACAACAGAGCTAGAAGTCGTAGAAGGTATGCAATTCGACCGTGGATATGCATCACCTTACATGGTTACGGATAACGAGAAGATGGAAGCAGAGCTTGAGAATCCTTACGTCCTCATTACAGACAAGAAGATCTCAAACATTCAAGAAGTTCTTCCAGTTCTTGAGCAAGTTGTTCAACAAAACCGTCCTATCCTCATCATCGCTGAAGATGTGGAAGGCGAAGCACTTGCAACACTCGTGCTTAACAAACTTCGTGGAACATTCAACGCTGTCGCTGTGAAAGCACCAGGCTTTGGTGATCGTCGTAAAGCAATGCTTGAAGACATCGCAGTTCTTACAGGCGGAACAGTTCTTACAGAAGATCTTGGACACGACTTGAAGTCAGCAACGATTGACCAACTCGGTCGCGCGTCTAAAATCGTTGTTACAAAAGACAACACAACAGTTGTTGAAGGTGCAGGAGCGCCTGACCAAATTACAGCTCGTGTAAACCAAATCAAATCACAAGCAGAAGAAACAACTTCTGAATTTGATAAAGAAAAACTTCAAGAGCGTCTTGCGAAGCTTTCTGGTGGGGTTGCTGTCCTTAAAGTAGGTGCAGCTTCTGAAACAGAAATGAAAGAACGTAAGCTACGCATTGAAGATGCTTTGAACTCAACACGTGCAGCGGTTGAAGAAGGCATGGTTTCCGGTGGTGGTACAGCATTTGTTAATGTGTACAACTCTGTTAAAGCGATCCAAGCTGAAGGAGACCAAGCAACAGGTGTCAACATCGTTCTTCACGCGCTTCAAGCACCTGTTCGTCAAATTGCACACAACGCTGGCTTGAAGGGTCTGTCATTGTTGAGCGTTTAAAGACAGAAGAAATCGGTGTTGGTTACAACGCGGCAACAGACGAGTGGGTAAACATGTTCGACGCAGGTATTGTTGACCCAACAAAAGTAACGCGTTCAGCACTCCAAAACGCAGCCTCTGTATCTGCTTTGTTCCTAACAACAGAAGCAGTCGTTGCCGACCACCCAGAGCCAGAAGGCGCCGGCGGCGGAATGCCTGACATGGGCGGCATGGGCGGCGGAATGCCAGGAATGATGTAGTTCCGGCATTCGAGCTAAATAAATTCAACCCCGAGCTAAATTCTATGAATTTAGCTCGGGTTTTTACTGTTTCAAAGGTTAACTTGCAGGTAGTGAGGTGGGTGAGGACGGATTGTCGAAAGTGTGGACACCTGTGTCGAGTATGTGCACATCTGTGCCGAAAGTGTGCACTTCGCTGTCGAATATGTGCACATCCATGTCGAAAACGTGCACACCCGTGTCGAAAGCGTGCACATGGAATTGTACCTATGGGGTAGACACATACTGGTTGGAGATTTGACACACGTCGATGCAAGGGACGTACATATGGTGCAAACCTTTACACTCATTCTTTTCTTAAATACGGCTAAAATTCGGGGCTTTGTTCAAGTTACCTGTAACAACAATGTCCAACGTCACTTATTCTCCATATATCAGCATCAACTCTTAGTTGCAGAACGAGTAGTTTTCTACTAGTATTTATTATGTTTAAATCATACTAAATATATTACACACTAGGAGGTTTTGCACATGAGAAAGTCATGGCATATGGGTATTGGGACTGTCGGTTTAGTTGCAATAATGACGGCCTGCAGTTCTGATGAAGAGGAAGCAGATGTTGAAACAGGGGATGGGCATGAAACTGAGGAGATAGCAGAAGTAGATGAAGACGAAGAAGCAGAGGATGCAGATGAAGAAGTTGAACAGATGACCGCTCCAGATGATTTCGCTGTTATTGCTCACCGCGGGGCGAGCGGGTATGCTCCGGAAAGTACTGAGTATGCCTTTGATCTTGCACTAGAAATGGACGCAGATTATTTAGAGTTTGACGTGCAAATGACCGCTGATGGCGAGCTTGTTGCTTTTCATGATGATGAAATAAGCCGAACGACAGACGGAGAAGGAGCGATTGGTGATTATACGCTTGAAGAGCTGAAGGAACTAGATGCCGGCTCTTGGTTTAATGAAGAGTATCCAGAGTATGCAGATGAGGCGTATGAAGGCGCAGAAATTCTCACTGTCGAAGAGATTATTGAGTTGTATGGACCTGACGAGAATTATTACATTGAAACGAAATCACCAGAAATTAACCAAGGAATGGAAGAGCCACTCGTTGAGATTGTCGAAGAGGCAGGGCTTGTGGACAACGGAACGGTGCTTTTGCAGTCATTCAGCCCGGAGAGTTTGAAAATGATGCATGAACTTAATGCCGATATTCCACTCATACAACTGCTATGGTGGGAAGTGGATGAAGAAACAGGAGAAATAGAGGAGTGGCTAGATGTCACACCCGCTCCAGTAGATATGACAGATGAACATTTTGAAGAGATCGGCTCATATGCCGCAGGTATTGGCGCACATCTCGACTATTATGATGGTACAGAAGTAATTGATGAAGCATTTGTTCAACAGTCATTGGACCATGGATTTCATTTTCATGTGTATACGGTAAATGATCAAGACGATATGCAACGTCTCGTCGATTGGGGCGTAACCGGGATTTTCACTGATTTCCCTGACCAGCTTCATGAAGTGCTAGAGAATGGATGAACAAGTGTAGAATAGAATGAAGAAACCGAGCATATTAGCGTGTATGCTCGGTTTTCTTGGGTTTTAAGTGAAAATGCGATAAAATCCCATCATAGACTCAGATCATAAAGAGACAAAATAAACAATAATAGAATTCAGCTTCTGAGTTAGTGGTGGTTGTTTTTTTGAAGGTCGTTAATTTAAATAAGGAGCCTAACGATGGATCGATATGAAACGTATGATGAACTTAAAATGCAACATATAAAAGGGCAAGACTACGATATTCAAGTATGTGCCAAGCAACGGATGATTATTGCGCCCCATGGCGGTGGGATTGAACCAGGTACGAGTGAACTTACTAGGTTGCTCGCAGAACGCACGGGTATGGGCTTCTACATATTTGAAGGTAGGCAAAAATCAGGTAATGCGGACATGCACATCACATCGACCCATTTTGATGAACCGATGGGTGTACACGTGGTGGGCGAATCAACAACAACACTTGCTATACATGGGTATCTTGGAAAGCCTGAACAAAGAGACACAATCATTGGAGGACGTGATGAACAGCTAAAAAGGGAGACGCTGTGCGCACTACAAACCGCAGGATTTACTGCGCGTATTGCAGAGCAGGGAACGCTGTTCTCGGGACAATCACCGAGAAACATCGTCAATAAGAATCAATGTTTTCAAGGTGTACAATTAGAGATTAGTCTCGCGCAGCGGATGATGTTTTTTCACAACTTCACACTCCCACACCGAATGGAATCGAGGACTGAGGAATGTTTGTCGTACGTCACTGCTTTGAGTGCAGTATACCGTTGATTTCTATAATATAGAAGATCGATGCAGTGGTAATGCGGTTCTAAAGAATCAATAATTAATAATTTTAGAAAAATATACTATTTCATTAAAAAAAGTAAAAATATTACAATTGAAGCGATACTCAATTTAGGAGGGATGGCTTTTGTTGTATAAAATGTTTAAGCGAACTGCCATTGTAGGAGGCGCTGCAATGCTTGCGCTCGGTGCACCTGTTGCTCATGCGTGTAACCTTGGCCCAGAGGAGCATGGGCAGGGGATCGTTAAACCTGTTGAACCTGGTCCTTCGCACGCGAGCGGAGAAGCGTCTATTACAGTTCAGCAAGGGCAATTCACTAATGTCACTGAAGTTGCAGCTGTTGAACTAAAGGAGATTGATGGGCAGAGTGTGACGACTGCAGACGTGTATGCGCATAAAGATCATGCATACTTAGGAACACACCGGGGGGCAAGATCCAATGAGGGCGTTCGTGTGTTTGATATGACGGACCCAGAAAATCCAGAAGAGGTGAGTGTATTTGCAAATGACATCCCTGGTACTTGGCAGGAAAAAGTCATTGTCAAGTCGGTGGACACACCCCATTTTACAGGGGACTTAGCTGTCGTTAGTCTACAAAAATACAATCAAGATGAAACTGAACAATCTGGCACGGCGATTTATGATGTTACCAATCCAGAAAGACCCGAACAACTTGGCTATTATGAGCTTCCTGCTGATGTACTAACAGGCACGCACGAGTTGTATTTGACGACGCAAGAAGACCGAGCCATTCTTCTAACGGCGAACATTTATGCGGATTTTTATACCGAGGGTGACTATCATGATTTCACAATCGTTGATGTGAGCGACCCGGAGAACCCAGAGCACCTTCACAATTGGGATCCGAGGGAATTGATTCGTGCTAATGATTTTGATGGAATGAATTACACGGATGAAGAAGGGGCCGAACGTTCCGCATTTGCACATAGCGTCATTACCGATCAGGCAGGAGATTATGCATACATCTCTTATTGGGATTTAGGTACTGTTATTATGGATATTCGCAATCCTGAAGCGCCAGAAGTAGTCGGTCATACGAGTTTTGAACGAGATGTCCAAGGTGCTGCGCACTCCGCCGCGCTCGCTCATGATGATACGATTCTCGTAGAGACAAGAGAAGTATTTGAGCCAGATCCAGACGATCCAGAATTCGAAAGAGGATGGGGATACACCCGAATTTATGACATCTCGGATAAATCAAACCCAGTTCTTATCAGCGATATTCGTTCAGATAACTCTCAAGAACAAATTGATCCAGAAGAAAGGGAGCGAGGAACGTATACCGTACATGACCCTAAAGTTGAGGGAGATAAGCTGTATCTCTCCCACTATTCTGATGGTATACGCATGATTGACTTATCCAATCCCCATCATCCGAGAGAAGTAGCGTCTTATGTACCCGATGCGGCCAATGTGTGGGGAGTGTTTATTTACGGAGACTACATTCTTGGTTCCGATATGGGCAGTGGGTTGAAAGTGCTCGATGTGAACTGGGGTAATGCTCCTGGTGGGCCGCCGACATATACTACCCCTTTTACAGCCAAACCATCTGAACCAGAATCTACATTAGGCGTAAAGCCTTTCGTCTTTGCAAAAATACAACAGATCTTACCGTTTCACTAGAGTAGTTCAGAACACATGATGATTAACTAGTCATGTTATTGATGTAAAACCGCCAACGTTCGCTTTAAACGTTGGCGGTTTTTGTGATTCACCTAAGAGGCCGACACTTCTATAATCACATGTGGCGTCCATTTCTTACGAGTTGGTGTTTCATTTAGCAAAAGGGTAATTTTAACTTCGATAAAAATTCTAACTTTCGGGGAAATTAACCGCTGAGGTGAGTGCGGATGAAAAACTGCGAGCTGTTTTTTGGGCTATCGTTGTATGTACGATGACTACAACATTGGCAAATGCAAAGGAAGATGTATACGAATCGCTCATTACCCCTTATGCTGAAGAACTGTTTGGCATCGGTGAGCAGCATCATGATTTGTTAGCTTTAGAAACGAATAACGAAGATAACGAATTCGTGACGGTTACAGCCACGTATTTAACCTACTACGGCGACCACGATCCGCCGAACACGATTGATATGATCACGTTTATTATAGAGAATGAGGACGTTGAAGTGGTTGATCATTCGTCAGAAGTGGTCTGTTATACGAAATCGTAGCCAATGCGCACACACAATGATAAGCGTGTGCGCACTTGGCGATTAATGACTCCGCTTGTCAGCTTCTTCAGCGCGACGTTTTGCAACAAGGTCATCATGGTCAGCCAGCTCTGAAGAATATTCTACATCTTGCCCATCAGTTTCTTTAAGTGCTTCAGGGGTTTGAGATAGCTTGGACTTGTCTTTTCGTTTATTGTTTTTTGATTGTCCTCTTGTCATAGGAGCCTCCTTTCATGAATAGGCTGTCAAACTGCTGAACATTTATGCAAATAGCTCTTGACTTACATCGAATAACGTTTATAATCACTTGTAATACATAGCTGTTTTTTGGTGGAGCCTGTCAATCTGGGGGAATTTATGCCCTTTTGACAGTTTTTTTATGTACCATGTGCATATTGTAAAAAGGATAGGAGGCAGTCACTTGAAAAGAAAACAATTTGTCGTCATCGGTTTAGGGAGATTTGGCGTTAGTGTAACAAAAACATTGATCGGCAATGGTCATGAAGTGCTAGCCATCGATATTGATGAACACAAAGTTCAAGAAATATCAACAGATGCAAGTTATGCTGTTCAAATTGATGCAACCGATGAAGTCGCGCTGGAACAGCTTGGCATTCATAAATATAGTCATGCGATTGTCGGTATTGGAGAAGACCTACAAGCAAGCATCCTCATTACATTATTGCTCAAGGAAATGGAAGTTGAAAAGATTACCGCCAAAGCAAAAGATGAGCACCACGGTAAAGTACTTACAAAAATTGGTGCAGATCAAGTTATTTTTCCTGAAAGAGATATGGGGAGGCGTCTAGGCAACCTTATCGGATCGAATCATCTCGTTGATTACTTGGAACTGTCAGATGATTATCACGTCGAGGAAATTCTCGTGCAAAAGGGGATGAGTCATTGGAAGATTGAAGATTTAGAGGTCAACCGCAAATACGGTTGTACAATCGTGGCCATTAAAGATCGAAAGCAAAACATCGACATCTCCCCTAAGCAAGATCGAGTGCTTCGAGAAGGGGATATATTAATTCTTATCGGAAAACCCAAGTCGATTCAAAAAATGCAGAAGGATTACGATAAGACAGTAAAGTAGAGAAGGTGCACAGGTGAGACTCCACAATAAAGATATTCACATTAATCCCCCTCAGTGGATTATTATCGGATTTCTCTTCTTAATTATGATTGGGACGGTGCTTCTGCTGTTGCCATCGTCTTCTGCAGGTCCAACAAGTATTGGATTTACCGATGCGTTGTTCACCTCCGTATCGGCAGTTTGTGTGACCGGTTTGGCGGTAGTTTCTACTGGTTCAGATTTATCTTTGTTTGGGCAAACGGTCGTTATGGTTCTCGTTCAACTCGGTGGACTAGGATTCATGGTGTTTGGGATTTCGGTAGCGATTCTACTTGGTAAAGTGACGGGTTTAAAGTACCGACAATTGCTACAGACGACAACGAATTCCCTGTCTGCGAGGGGATTGTTACGAATCGCAATGATTGTCTTACTGTTTGCCCTTTTATTAGAAGGGGGGAGTACACTTGTTCTAACGTGGAGATGGCATGAAGAGTTAGGGCTGGCAGATGCCTTCTATTATGCATTGTTTCATTCGGTTGCAGCATTTAATAATGCCGGTTTCTCCTTGTTCGATCAGAGTATGGAACAGTTTGTCGGAGATCCTACCGTTAACCTTAGCCTCTCCACGTTGTTTATTGTCGGTGGTTTAGGGATTATGGTCATAGCCGACGTATACAAAACGAGGAATTTCCGCTTTTTGTCTCTACATTCTAAAGTCGTACTCACTACGTCAGCGGCACTTCTCGTCTTTGGTTTTGTGGCGTTATTTCTTTTAGAGCTATGGAATCCAGCTTCGAACGGGTTATCTGTATCGGAGCGGTTATGGGCTGCTTATTTTCAAAGTGCCACCCCCCGTAGTGCGGGGTTTAATACGGTAGATATTGGCAGTATGCTCGTTGCCTCACAATTTCTCATCATCGTGCTCATGTTTATTGGTGCATCATCTGGTGGCACAGGTGGCGGAATAAAAACGAATACGTTTGTTGTTTTGTTGTTGGCCATGTTCAATACATTTCGAAGTGGCAATCAAGTGCATGCGTTTAAGCGAACGATTGCGATGGAAACGATCATGAGAGCTCTTGCAGTCGTCGTGAGTTCACTTGCGTTTATCATTGTTGCGACGCTCATCCTTACTGTAACGGAAGGGATTAATGACGTTTATTTTTTAACCGTTCTATTTGAAGTGGTATCCGCATTTAGTACGACAGGCTTGTCAATGGGCTTTACAGATGAGCTATCAACAGTTGGAAAAGTAGTCATCATGATTACGATGTTTGTTGGCCGTTTAGGGCCGCTAGCATTGGCGTACGCTCTCACGTATCAACAGACGGTAAGCCGAGCAAGCTACCCGAAAGATCAAGTGTTGATCGGATAAACCTGAACAGCGTGACGCTCCTTGGAGAGAGAGTCACGCTGATTTTTTTGTGGGAATCTTAAATAATATGTTGTAAAACCGCTTTCACCAAGCTACAATATAACGGAATCATAAATCGATTTAGTTACAAGCGTTTCTTTGGATGCGCTTCCTTTTTTACACAGAGATAAATCGGTTTAGTTATGGAGGTGTTTGATGGGTAAAGTGACGATGGCGGACGTTGCCGCGTTAGCGGAGGTGTCCAAAAGCACCGTTTCACAATATATGAACGAACGTTTTCACTATATGAGCCATGAAACAAAAAAGAAAATTGAACGAGCGATTGATGAGTTGGGATATAGTCCGAATGGGGTTGCGCGAAGCTTGCGTCAGAAGAAAACGCGAACGATCGGTGTGATCGTTGCGAATATTTTGCACGAATTCTCTACTGGAATCGTTCGGGCAATTGAAGATACGTGCCATGCGAATGACTTCCATGTGATCGTTTGCAACGCAGATGACCAACCGGAAAAGGAGAAGCATTACATTGATATGCTTCGGGCAAAGCAAGTTGACGGTCTAATCGTCCTTCCAACGAGTGATAATCAAGCATTGTTCACACAATTAGTGGAACAGCACTACCCCCTCGTTTTTTTAGACCGATTGATTGAAGATGTTGAAGTCAATGCGGTCTTATCCGATAACTTAGAAGCCGTTAGGCTTGCTGTGGAGGAGCTAGTCGGAAAAGGGTATGAGAAAATCGGCTTAATTACTCAACCGATCAAACATCACATTACCCTCGGGTGGAACGTAAGGATGCCTACTATCAAGTGCTAAAAAATTTAGGGGTCCATGTAGATCAGGCACTTGTACGAAGCGCTGAGTCGATGACGTACAAAAGGTAATGCAACAGATGATGAGTGAATTTCCCCCAGATGCTGTCATTGCCGGAAATGATCGGGTGCTTCAAGAGATTCTCAAATACATTCAATCTGAAAAACTGTTCGTTCCAGAAAAGCTCGCTGTGATTGGTATTGATGATGTTTCCTTCGCAGAATTCTTTAATCCACCTTTAACAACGGTCGCTCAACCGACATTTGCGATGGGTAGAAAAGCTGCAGAGCTACTTTTAGCGGAGATCGAGGACAGTGAACAAGGATTACGAGAAAAGAATACGTACCGGTTACAACCCGTATTGAACGTCGATTATCTTGTTAATTGACAAGGAGGAGAATGCATGAAAAAGTTCGGATTGATGAGTCTAGTAACGGTAATCGCATTAGCAGGTTGCCAGTCAGAGGACGTGGCTGGAGATCCAGGGGATCCTAAGAAACTCATTCTCGCTACACAATTGGATGAAAGTAGTCCGTTTGCTGTTGGATTTCGAGAATTCCGTGATGCAATTGAAGAGACATCGGATGGCGCAATTACAGCAGAATTACATACAAATGGATCGCTAGGAGGTAATGAGGACACGTTGTTGCAAAGCATCGCCACCGGAGGCGTCGATATGACCGTTGTGTCACCAGGTTTTATGACACAAGTGCAACAAGAAGTTGACTTGTTTTCTATGCCATATTTATTCACAAGTTATGAACATTGGTTGGCCGTTGTCGATGGGGACATTGGTGAAGAGATGAGCCAGATGGTAGAAAGCGAGACGAACCTCCAAGTCCTCGGATACTGGACAGCAGGAGTACGGCAATATTACGGGGCACAGCCAGTGGAAGAGGTGGAAGACCTTCGTAATGTGAGCATCCGTACCCAAGATTCACCTGGTATTCAAGACAGTTGGTCTGCACTTGGCGCGCTCCCTGTAAGCGTTGCTTGGGACGAAATGTATCAAGCGTTGCAAAACCGTGTGGTTGATGCTTCAGAAAATGACTTTACGAACGTTTATCAGTCTAGTCACCATGAAGTGACGCCCTACATCTCCCTTACTGACCACGATTTTACGACGCGTTTCTTTTTAACGTCAGACGTTGTAATGGAGAGGTTTACCGATGAAGAACAAGAAATGATTGAGATCGCTGCTGAGGTTGCTACAGAAGCGGCAAGGGAAGCGGATTTACAACTCGCAGAATCTTCTTTAGAAGCACTAGAAGATGAGGGTGCAATCGTGAACGAAGTAGATATTGAACCATTCATTGAGCAGACACAGTCGGTACGTGAACGAATCGCAGAAGAGCTCGATGCAGTCGAGCTATACGAAGCAATTCAAGAGTTGGCCGACCAATAAGGAGGAGTGGAAATGAAAACATTACTGAACGGCATTGAATACGTATTTATGCGTGCGGCTGCTCTGTTTTTTATCGTGTTTGTCGTTTGCATATTTTTACAGCTGCTCTCTCGCTATGTTCCGACCATCACGTTACTTTGGCCTGCAGAAGTCGCAACGTACGCGTTTATTTGGATGGTTTTTTTAGGAGCAGCGGTGATGGTCTATCATCAAGAGCATTTTAAAATTGATTACTTATTTGAAAAGTTACAAGGCCGCGCGCTCCTAACGGTGAAGATGATTAGTCATATACTCATCGGAGGGTTTGGTTTAATGATGATCGTCCATGGCTCAAGCTTGTACAGTTGTTCTGGGAGTGGACCGTGAATACGTTACCAGAGCTACAACAAGGGTATTTGTGGCTTGCGCTTCCAGTTGCAGGATTCGGAATGCTACTCTTCTCCATTGGAAACGCGATCGAAGATGGCAAAGCTTATCAGCTTGAGAAAGGAGGAGAAACCGGATGACCGGCATCATTCTCGTTGCACTTTTCATTTTATTATTGTTTTTAGGTGTGCCAATTGCTTTTACGCTAGGGATTGTCGCATTTGTTGGGATTTGGATGCTAGATTCGTTGCCACTTCAAGTAGTGATGCAAAGCATGTTTTCCGGTCTTGAATCGTTTATCTTGCTCGCGGTTCCACTCTTCATTCTCGCAGCAAACATTATGAATCAAGGAAAAATATCCGAAAAACTTATTAATTTAGCTGTGTCGATGGTTGGGCATATCCGTGGAGGATTGGCGCAAGCGAACATTGTGGTGTCCATGTTCTTCGGAGGCATCTCAGGTTCTGCTCAAGCGGATACAGCTGGTGTTGGTAAGATTCTCATTCCGAGCATGATTAAAGAAGGATATAGCAAAAGTACCGCCGTCGGTACGACGCAGCCTCATCCACGATGGGGATGTTAATTCCACCAGTATTCCGATGGTCGTCTATGGCAGTGTTACAAGTGTATCTGTCGGTCAGATGTTTCTCGGCGGTGTGATTCCAGGACTGCTTATGGGCGTGGCGATGATGGCCCTTGTTGGCTTTATTTCGAAGCAGCAAAACTATCCTCGTCATGAACGAGTGAGCATGAAAGATATCGGGAAGAATTTTTTGACGTGCATCCCTCCGTTGTTAACACCGGTGATTATTCTTGGTGGAATTATTGGTGGATTTGTCACTCCTACAGAAGCAGCAATTATCGCTTGTGGTTACGCACTTATTCTAGCGGTGTTTGTTTATCGCACGATTACACTCAAAGATATGCCGGCGATTGTGTATGATACGATTCGTTTAAGCTCTCTCACGTTGTTTGCGTTAGCTACAGCAACTGCACTGGGCCATCTGTTCAGTTACTACCGGGTGCCTGACCTTATTGCTGGCTTTTTCCAAGATAACTTCTCTAGTGTTGGCTTTTTCCTCATCGCGGTTATCCTTCTATTCTTGTTTGTCGGGATGTTCTTGGATGCAATTCCAGCGATGATTCTTTTCGTACCGATTGTGTTGCCTGCTTCAGAGGCTCTCGGTGTAGATCCTGTACACTTTGGGATCGTTATTGTGATGTGTCTCGCAGTCGGAATGATTACACCGCCGTACGGTTTATGTATGTTACTCGCTAGCTCAATAGCAAAACTAAGCGTAAGCAAGTCGATTGTTGCCTTGCTTCCATACGTCGCTGTTATTCTTGTAACGATTATTATTGTTGCATTTTTACCAGATCTTGCTTTATGGTTACCAAGCTTTATCGATTGATCATAAAAATTAAGAAGGAGACGCTTATGTCTACATTTCAAGAAGTAGCCTTATCGTGTGTAAAGGAAGTACAATCTGTCGTTAGCAATGTGAAAGAAGAACAGATGCACGCGTTTGCGTTGGCCATCAAAGGCGCTAAACGAATCTTTGTGAGTGGGGAAGGTCGTTCTGGTCTGATGGGAAAAGCGATTGCGATGCGGCTCATGCATGCAGACTACACAGTTTATGTGACGGGAGAGACGATTACTCCGAGCATTTCCGACGGTGATTTGTTAGTCATCATATCAGGATCAGCATCGGGGACACAGTCATTCATTTCAAAAGCAAAACAAGCAGGCGCTTCGGTTGCTCTCGTTACAGCGAACCCCGAACAAGAGAAATCTTCTGAGGCAGATCACGTGTTTCTCGTACCCGCAGCAACGAAAAAGCGTCTCAACCATGAGCCTGTAACGATTCAACCACTCGGCAATCAATTTGACCAAAGTGTACACGTATTATTGGATGCAATCATTGTGAAACTGACGACAAATCAACATGAACAAATGACCGCAAGACATGCAAACTTAGAGCTGTCTTAACAAAGAAGGGGGTAGACACGATGAAAGATGTAATTACGATTGGGGATGCGATGATTACGCTCAATCCAAGTTCAACAGGGCCGATGAAATTCGTGAATTCTTTTGAACGCCGCGCGGGAGGCGCAGAGTTTAACTTTGCGATCGGTTGTGCGAGGCTTGGACTTGAAACCGGATGGATCTCTCGTCTCGGTAAAGATGAATTTGGGCAGTACATTCGCTCATTTGCTCGCGGAGAAGGCATCGATACGACCGAGGTGAGGTTAGAGGAAGGGTACGCAACCTCACTAAATTTTAAGGAGATCCAAGCAAGTGGAGCCGGACGCACGTTTTATTACCGCCACCCTTCTCCGACCGAAAAAATGACGGCTGAAAACTTGTCAGCTGATTACGTGCAAGCGGCTCGACTATTGCATATCACCGGCGTCTTTCCAGCAGTCGTTCCAGAAAACTTGGAAGTGACAAAACGAGCAGTACAACTAGCAAAAGAAGCCGGTATGAAAGTGTCACTCGACCCGAATATTCGATTGAAGTTATGGACTGCAAAACGAGCAAAGGACGCTTTATACCCGTTACTAAACGATGTGGACTTGCTTTTGGCAGGTGAGGAAGAGTTAGAGATTATTTTAGGCACATCAGATCCTAAAGAAGTATTTGCTCGAGCAAAAGAGCTAGGCATTGAGTTTGTAGCGATTAAAAAAGGTGAAGAAGGAGCGATCGCTTCTTACCAGGACGAAGTACTAGAAGTGCCGGCAGTGCCTGCCCAGAAAGTTGTAGATACGGTTGGAGCAGGAGACGGTTTTGATGCTGGAGTCGTTTATGGATATTTGAACGGTTGGTCGCTAGAAAAGACAATGACTTTTGCTGCAACAATTGGTTCTATGGTTGTTGAAGTGGTCGGTGATAACGAAGGATTACCGGTCCTTGAAGATGTAGAACAGCGGCTTGGGTTTATAGAGCGTATCGAACGGTAAGGAGGGGACCGATGAAGCTACAATTGGCGTTGGATCGATTGGATTGGGATGAATGTTTTCGCATTGTGTATGAAGTTGATGAGTACATTGATATTGTGGAAATTGGAACGGGTGTTATTAAAGAGTATGGAATGAGTATCGTACGTGAATTAAGAAAAGCGTTCCCTCACCACATTCTTTTGGCAGACATGAAAATCTGTGATGCAGGTCGTCATGAAGCGACACAAGCATTTGCATCAGGAGCAGATATTGCTACAGTCATGGCGTTTGCACCTCCAGCTACGATACAAGAAACCATCGTTACCGCACGCGAACATGGAGCGGAAATGATGGTAGACCTACTCGGTGTTAGCGAGCGAAACAAGGTGGAAGAAATCAATGAGTTGCAACCAGATTATTTGGGAT
This sequence comes from Geomicrobium sp. JCM 19037, assembly GCF_000698105.1. Taxonomy (NCBI): domain Bacteria; kingdom Bacillati; phylum Bacillota; class Bacilli; order Caryophanales; genus Geomicrobium; species Geomicrobium sp. JCM 19037. Next base: position 39,471 of record NZ_BAWZ01000030.1, read on the forward strand.
TACACGTCGGTAAAGATGAACAAAAGACTGGCAAAAAAGCTGATTCCCCTTTTGCTTTTGTTGAAGGGATGACATTGAAAAAAGCTATTGCGGGTGGAATCACTCTGGAGACATTGCCAGATGTCAGTCGTCATCAGCCAGACATTGTCATTGTTGGAAGTGCGTTAACGAAAGCAACGAACCCGAAACAAGTGGCAAAAGAAATGAAAGCGATCCTAAAGGAGAATAAAAATGGCTGATTTTACGACGTTGCTCACTGAATCGAGGGTCGTGGCGGTTATGCGCAAACTTCCTTTTGAAGACATCGAAGAAATCGCAGGAGCACTCATTTCAGGAGGCGTAAACGTACTGGAAGTAACGATGGAATCGGACCGTGCAACCGAGCAAATTGCTCGGTTGCGAAATCGTTTTGATCAAAGGGCAGTAATTGGTGCAGGAACAGTGCTAAATGTAAACGACGCGAAATTAGCCTAGAAGCGGGCGCTGATTTCATTGTTTCCCCTATTCTGGACGAGCAGACCGTGCGTTTTGTGAAGGCAGAAGGAAAGACGATGATTCCAGGAATCTTTACGCCAACCGAAGCTTTTCGAGCGTATGAGTGGGGCGCGGACATCGTAAAAGTGTTTCCTGCGGATGCCCTTGGACATTCGTTTCTAAAAGGGGTGCAAGGACCGCTAGGGCACATCCCAATCATTCCGACAGGCGGAATTGATTTGGACAATCTTGTCTCATATCGACAAGCAGGTGCAATCGCCATAGGAGCCGGTGCTCATTGTTAAAGAAAGCACTCGTTGAGACAAAGGATTGGGCACAGCTTACAAAACATGCAGAGAGGTTTGTTGAAAAATCACTTTCTGTTTAAAATCCTAGGTGCAGAATGTAGAGGTTACATCATCATTTCCTACGTTGTGGCCGATATGACAAAAATGTCTTCGCGTAGCGGAATCACTCCAATGGTGTTATACCGAGTGGGGCAGGGCGCGTAGTGCGCATTGTGCGCCCTAGTTTACCCTTTCTGCAATCATGTTTGCTCTTTATTAGCGGTTTTACCGTTCATTTCGTAAAACTTGCGCGCAGATTGGATTAAACCTAACACCTTACGACTGGTCGGTCCCAGCGGGACCGAAGCGAAATCGGTCTCGATTCGGCGCGACTCGCGCCGACAGAAGTTAAGCGTTTTCAACTGTGCGACACAATAAACATCGCTTTGGAACTAGATTGTTGTTCAATTTCTATAAAGTGTTGAATCTGATTCCTTAGACGGACGTTTGGAATTAGATGTCGATCGATTGGAATCAGAAAGAGGCAAAATGGTCACATATGAGTGAATCTGATTCCAATCGATAATCTTTGGAACCAGTTCCCCCGTTCCACGTTCAAAACCTCGCAGCTCAGAAAAACACACATTACTTTTTAAGCTTCTCGTTAACCGAAATCAATGACTCCCTTTTATGCGAAGGTTCGGGCAATAGGGCGAGGTGCAAATGTAAAAAATCCCATAATATAACCGTTGATAGGAAATTTTCAACAAGCGAAAGTACTAGAAGACGTCTTCCTATTTTTCTTTGCATGAACCGCCTTGGACACTTAGCAGAGTGCAAAGCGTAAATCTTACCATAGTGCTTCCTATGGTAAGATTTCTTTTGTTTGACGCACCCATTTGTTGCAAATCCCACCATAGAACAAAGAGTGATAAGATTTCAGCTAAATCGGCTTGCCAATTGACAAAATTCTTACCATAGCTATGATCTTCCTATATACGGGCAGCCCCCATTAATGCCAAGAGAAACCTGTTCTTTAACAGCGCTAGTCATACTGACAAAAATGTATTGAACTTATAATCACTATATGCTAATATGAGCACATAATCATATTAGCAGGAGTGAAAAAATGAATCATTCATACATAGACCTTGATGAGGAAACGCTATTTATCGTATCGCAAACGTTTAAAGCGCTTGGTGATCCGACGAGAATAAGAATACTTCATCTTTTAGCAGAAAAAGAGTGCTCGGTCGGGGAGATTGTGGAACATCTTTCGCTTGGTCAATCCACCGTATCTCATCAGCTTCGTTTTCTAAAGAATTTACGGCTCGTGAAATCAAGACGAGCAGGCACTTCGATGTACTATTCACCTGAAGATGAACACGTATTAAAAATACTTGAGAAAACGATACAACACGCGACCCACGATTAATCACGAATGTGGGTGTGTCGTTTATTAACACACTTTATATGTGCATATGATCATATAAGGGATCGGAAAGGAGTCTGACCTTTGGGACATCATCATCACCACCACGGACATCACCATCATCACGCCACAGGTGAGGCAAATAAGAAAAACCTTCTGTACGCAATGCTCATTATCGGTAGCTGGATGGTTATTCAGTTACTCGGTGGACTTTGGACGGGCAGCTTAGCATTACTTGCGGATGCTGTACATATGTTCAACGACTTCGCGAACCTGCTCATTAGCTTCTTTGCCATTGTGCTCGCTAAGAAAGCAGCAACCGCTACTCGCACGTTTGGAAATCATCGGTACGAGGTGTTATCTTCACTTTTAAATAGTGTCATGCTTCTCGTGATTGCTTTTTTTATCATTCGCGAGGCGATCCAGCGATTTGTTGAGCCACAGGCGGTTATGGGCGGCGCGATGATCGTTATTGCCTTTATCGGGCTAATTGCAAACGTTGGTGCATTATTCGTATTAATGCGAGGGGACGTGAAGAACAACTTAAACATGCGCGGGGCATACCTTCATGTTCTTTCAGACACATTGGGCTCAGTCGCAGCAGTCGCCGCCGGCATCATTATTTTGACGACTGGTTGGTATTACGCTGATCCGATACTCAGTATTGTCATTGCGCTCATGATTGGGTTGTCTGCATTTCGTCTGCTCAAAGACACCGTACACGTGTTGTTAGAAGGAACGCCAAAGCACCTCGATTGTGACAAAATATCGGCTGACCTGTTAGCGATCGATGAGGTTGTTGATGTGAACAACTTGCACGTATGGACGATTACGTCGGGAATTGAGAAGCTCACTGTGCACCTTGTACTACAGGGGAACTCAAACCAAGCTTACGAAGATGTACTCGAAAAAGCTAAGCATTACGTGCAACATTCTTTGCACATCGAACAATCAACCATTCAGATTGAACGGGAAGTAGATGGAGAGAAAGATAGGGTAGATTAACTGAGAAGAGATTTGTATGCACAGCTTTTGGAAGTGTTCGCATAAAGAGGTTGAGAGAACTTTGATTACAAACCGCTTTTTATGTATATAATGAAACGCGTTACTCTCCCATTTCCACCACTTACGCGTGGAAATATAAAAATCGCCCACTTGTTGATTATGCTAAATGGACTAACAATAAGTGGGTGATTGTATGAACTCTGCTTCTCGTCTTCACATTCTCGATTTGTTACGAGGGGTCGCTATTGTCGGCACACTTGCAACGAATATTTGGATATTCTCTGATCCAGGTTCTGCGACACTTATGCCAATGAATCAAGGACAATCCGTAGTTGAAATGCTTCAATCTGTTTTCGTTAATGGGAATTTCTTAGCGATGCTTACGATCCTTTTTGGAGTCGGACTGTATATGAAATATCAAAATAGTAAAGGATCGCAAGTTCCATGGATACCATTTTATTTGTTAACGATGTTTATTTTATTTATTGAAGGTTTATTTCACTTTGTATTCATCTTTGAGTATGACATTTTAATGACTTACGCTATAACCGGAGCCATTGTAGCATTTTTAGTCCAATTAAAACCAAAAACGATGACAATTTGGATTATTGTCACATTGTCTTTACACACATTTGGTATCCTTATTTATTATGTGCAAACGTATATTGCTTTTTCGGACCCAACGTCGTATACCGCTATTCAACAAATTGCTTTGGAAACAACTTCTTTATATCAGTTTGGGACGTATTTTGAGCAGGTCCTCTATCGAATTGAGAATTTTTTTTCTTTTACGATCAGAGGCGTTTTCTATAATTTATGGATCCATTGGGCTATACTTGATTGGCATACGATTATATTTAGCAGGCGCATTTAACATGGATAAGAAGGGCATGTATATCCAAAAGAAGTTAATGTTATGGGGATTTAGTATTGGACTCCCATTAAACCTGCTTTCACTAGTTCCAGGTGGATATTTTGAAATACCGGTACGCTTCTTGTTTGCGCCGGTTCTAACATTTGGGTATATCGGATTGATTGCTGGATGATGAACCGTGGGGCATTACGATGGATTCAGAAGCAGTTCGAAGTGATTGGTCGAACTGCGCTAAGTTGTTATGTATTGCAAAGTATACTTGCGAGCCTTTACTTTTATAGTTTTGGCCTCGGATTTATAGGCGTTGATGGCATATTGGCTGTAGTTGTTGGTTTTGTATTGATTAGCATCTGCATGCTTGGTTTTGCTCACCTTACATTGAAGACTTTCGGAGTTGGCCCCCTAGAGTGGCTCTGGAAGACACTATCGAAGATGCCATTCAAAAACAAAAGGTATTCAGCTAAATAAAAATGCTGGAAGACTCTCTCCCAGCATTTTTATTTTATTTAAACAACTGGAGGAGGGTCCTCTTGACTTTGTTTTCGCTGATGATTGTCGTTGTTTTCATCCTCTGTAAGTGCCTCGACTTCTTCTTCAATTTCTTCTTCCGTCGTTTCCACAGGTGGTGCAAAAAATGTTCCGCCAGACACATCTTTCACATTATGTACGACAACAAACGAGTTTGGATCGACTTCGCGTATTAAACGTTTTAACATGAGCAGTCGATAACTTGGAACGACGACGTAGAGAACGTAGTGTTCTTTTTCCGTGAATGTTCCGGAGCCGTTGAAATACGTAGCACTGGAAGTCATGTTCACTGTGACACGCTTGGCAATTTCACGATATTCGGGGGATACGATCGTTACTGCTTTTTTTGCATCAAAACCACCAATTACGTAATCACTGGCTAACTTTCCGATAAACAGAGCGATGATCGTGTACAGCGTGTAGAGCGGACCGATAATGAATACACCTGCAAATACGATAACGGCGTCCATAATAAAAGTCGTTAATATGACATTCCATTCGTACCTTTGAGCAAGAAGTCTCGCAAGCGTAGATGTGCCGCCAATCGAACTGCCGGCTTGAATAATAAACCCGAAACCAATCCCCATCGTAAGTCCGGCAAAGATTGCCGCAACGAGGGGGTCACCTAATGGTGTCGTCACCATGCCTTCAGTTGTAAAAATGAAAAGGGAGAGCAACGGAACATTGATCATCGTTTTCATAAACATCGTACGAGGTAAGAATTTAAAACTCACGAGTTGTAGCAAAATAAAAGAAATAAACGTAATTACACCTGGCGACCAGCCAAATGCATAGAACAAAAGGAGGGCGATTCCCAAGATTCCGCCGTCTGCGATCTGGTTAGGCATGGCAAAAACGGTTACCGAGAGCGCGCATAGTGCGGTTCCAAATACGACAAATATTGCTTGCTTCATAGTCAACCTCCGAACATGACAAGCGACTTAGGAAGGGTCTGCTTGTTTTTCATAATATTCTTGTTCGTTCTCTTCATTGTGGAAGGTTTTTTGAGCAGGGTCATGGGCTTCAGCAAAACTTCCTCCTGAAACATCTTTGACTGTATGCACGACGGTAAACGCATTTTCATCGACTTGACGAACAATTTTCTTTAAGTAAAACAGACGTTGCTTAGGAATCGCAACATAAATTAAATTTTCCTCAGAATTTTCTTTGTCGTTCAGTCCTTGAAGAATCGTTGTGTGGGCACCAAGACTGAGTCGGATGGCTTCTGACACTTCGACTGTTTTTGGTGTGAAAATATGGACGACTTTTTTTGATTCGAAACCTTCGAGTACGTAATCTGTAACTTTTTTACCGACAAACAATGCAAGTACGGTATACATCGTCATGAGTGGACCAATGATAAAAACACCTGTCAGCACGATGATCGCGTCTAAGACGAAATTCGTTCCGGTCAACTCCCAACCAAATTTATAGTTGAGCATACGTGCAATCGTTGACGTACCACCGGTTGTACTACCTGAACGAAAGATAAAACCAAAACCAATACCTGAGAACAATCCGGTGAATAAGGCGGCGAGTAACGGATCAGGAATTCCTTGTCCCATTCCTTCAAAGATAAAAATGAACAATGAAAACAGCGGGATGGTGACGAGTGATTTTATAATCATATCTCGGGGTAAATACCGATAACCGATGGCAAGTGTAACGGCGTTTACGATAAATGTAACGAGAGAAGGAGAAATCTCAAACCCATGGTATAACAATAGTGCAAGGCCGGGAACACCGCCTCAGCTAAATTGTTCGGCATCGCGAGTAGCGTCACCGATAGCGAGAAAAATAAGATTCCAATAACGAGTAATGCATAATTTCTCATGAAAACACCTACCTATTTCTTGTGCATGATCGAGCACTTCCTATGTTTCCCAGTAATCCGGAGAATAACACATGGAAAATGGGGACTAGCTATGCCAGTTAGAACGAAACATCATCATTTTTTACGTATGTGAGTATCATCTCTTTTAATATGAGCTGTTGCTTGTGTGGCGCAATGTCTTCTTCTAAGTACGTAATGGGGGATTTTAATGTAATGTTACTTCCAAACGTCCCATAGCTATTGATGGCGGTAATAATCGTCTCTTTCAAAGGTACGTCTGTTCTCAGTGAACCGTCGCGCTCACCGTCGGCAATGATGATCATGACTAAATCCGCGATTTGCTTTTGCGTGGCAATATAGTCACTCATCGTATCGAGTTCCTGAACGGCAAATGAAGCATAACTTTCAAAGGCTTCGCGAAAGGTTGCACTTTGATTTAACGTATCGTCATCTCCAATCGTTAGTAGATCAAAGATTTCTTGTAATCGTTCGAATGCGGTTGTCGATTTGTTCACAATTTCTGTAAATGAATGGATGTGTTTCTCCAAGTTGTAGATGGCTACAGCTACGATCAGTCGATCTTTTTTCGGGAAATAGCGAAATAACGTTGCAATCCCAACCCCTTCAAAGTCAGCAATTTCTTGCATTTGCACCCGTTCTAACCCTTTCTCTAAAAAAAGTTGTTCAGCGGTTTGAACAATGCTCTCATAACGCTTCGTTTTGTTTTGCTGTCGCTTTCCAATCGATGTCATAAAAATGGTCCTTTCATGCAAAATAAGAAGACGTACAAATTGCAGATGTACGTTCGACATTGTACACTTAAAATGATAGTCGGACTATCATTTTTTTATAAAACAGGAGGCTCTTAAAGATGAGATTACCTAATAAAATCGCGCTAATCACAGGTGCAGGTAGTGGTATGGGAGAAGCAGAAGCGTTACGGTTTGCTAAAGAAGGAGCAACCGTTGTCGCAACAGACATCAATGAAGAAGCTGTAAAGAACGTCGTTACACAAATTACTGAGTCTGGTGGCCAGGCGGTATTCTATAAACATAACGTCGCTTCACATGACGACTGGCAACAAATTATGGCGGATGTTAAGAAACGTTACGGCCGGTTGGATATTCTCGTAAATAATGCTGGCATTTCGTTGGCAACGCCTTTTGAAGAGCAAACGGAAGAAGACTGGGCACGGACGTATGGAATTAACATTAATGGAGTTATGTTTGGGATGCAACAGGCAATTCCGCTTATGCAAGAACACGGGGGTTCCATCGTCAATATTTCCTCGATTTCCGCACTCACAGGGATGGCTGGCGCAGGTGCATATACCGCTTCTAAAGGTGCGGTTCGGTCCATTACAAAAGCGGCAGCGGTCGATTACGGTAAGCAAAATATCCGTGTAAACTCTGTGCACCCGGGGTATATCGTGACACCAATGAGTGCGCCGTCTATGGAACAATATAAAGATTATTTCTTGACGCAAGTCGCTTTACCCGAGCTTGGCAATTCAGAAGAAGTGACAAACGCTGTTCTTTTCTTAGCTTCCGATGAAGCGAGCCATATTACAGGGATCGAGCTTCCTGTTGATGGTGGTGTCACCGCCAAGTAATCATCCGTTTAGCAATAGAAAACCCTTGGTCCAATGACCAAGGTTTTGCGCTTTAAACAGGAACTGCGCTACGGATCAGGTGATCAAAAGCGGCAAGGGAGGCATTCGCTCCTTGTCCCATTGATATGATAATTTGATTGTAAGGTACATCTGTGCAGTCACCAGAAGCAAAAAGCCCAGGGACGTTCGTTGCGCCAGATTTGTTCGTAATGATTTCACCCATTCGATTGCGATCCGCGAAACCGTCGAGCCAATCGGTATTTGGAATTAACCCGATTTGCACGAAGACCCCTTGCAGGGCGACGTTCTTTTCTTCACCTGTCGATTGGTCAAGATAAGTGATGCCGTTCACATGATCATCACCGGTAATTTCAGTCGTCTTGGCATTTGTAATTACATCAACGTTTGGAAGCGTTTCAATGCGTTGTTGCAACACTTCGTCCGCCTTCAACGTTGGACCGTATTCGATGACAGTAACATGATTTACGATACCTGCTAAGTCAATCGCTGCTTCAACACCGGAATTTCCACCGCCAACGACAGCAACGTCTTTACCTTCAAAGATAGGCCCATCACAATGTGGGCAATACGCCACACCTTTGTTTTTGAACGCGTCTTCTCCCGGTACGCCAAGCTGGCGCCAACGTGCACCGGTGGAAACGATAACGGTTTTACTCTTCAGTACACCGCCGTTCTCCAATTCAACTTCAAACAGCTCGTTTTTGCGAATATCACTGACACTTTGCAAGTTCATGATGTCGATGTCATATTCTTTTGCATGTTCTTCGAGACTCGCAGCGAATTGAGGACCTTCCGTTTTCTTCACACTAATAAAGTTCTCAATACTCAACGTATCAAGCACTTGGCCGCCAAATCGTTCTGCGACAATGCCTGTGCGAATCCCTTTTCGAGCAGCATAGATCGCTGCGCTTGTTCCCGATGGTCCGCCACCAACAACGAGCACATCAAAAGGATCCCGCTCATCAAACTCAGATGCGTCAGCGCCACTGCCCATTTGGTTGAGTATTTCGTCGAGTGTCATTCGACCGCTACCAAACGTTTCACCATTCATCATCACTGTTGGAACAGCCATGATATCGTTAGATTCTGCTTCTTCTTTAAATGCCGCGCCGTCAATCATGGTGTGTGTGATGTTTGGGTTCAGCACACTCATTAAGTTTAACGCCTGAACGACCTCTGGACAGTTATGGCAAGAGAGGCTTACGTACGATTCAAAGTGGAATTCGCCTTTAAGGTTTTGAATTTGCTCAATCACCTTATCTTCAACTTTCGGCGGTCGTCCGCTTACTTGTAAAAGCGCAAGAACGAGTGATGTGAATTCATGACCTAAAGGAACACCGGCGAATGTTACACCGGTGTCTTCTCCAATTCGATTCACAGAAAAACTAGGTGTTCTTGATAGGGCGGCCTTTTCCACAGTGATCTTTGTAGACATCGAAGACAACTCATCGAGTAGTGCAACCATATCCTTTGACGTATCGTCATCAGCGGCATTCACTTTAATGACAATGTCTTGTTCCAATAACTGCATGTATTGGTTTAATTGGTTTTTAATCTCTGCTTCAAGAACCATTAATTACACCCCTTAAATTTTGCCGACAAGGTCAAGGCTTGGCTTTAATGTTTCAGAACCTTCTTCCCAGTTAGCTGGGCATACTTCACCTGGATTGTTACGAACGTACTGTGCAGCTTTAATTTTGTTCACAAGCGTACTTGCGTCACGGCCGATGCCGTCTGCACTAATTTCTACAGTTTGAACAATGCCATCTGGGTCAATGATGAACGTTCCACGATCTGCAAGACCGGAAGCTTCATTAAGAACCTGGAAGTCACGAGAAATTTGTTGAGAAGGATCACCGATCATCGCATACGTAATCTTGTTGATCTTCTCAGATGCATCGTGCCAACCTTTGTGGACGAAATGAGTATCTGTAGATACAGAATAAACTTCTGTACCGAGTTCTTTTAGTGCTGCATATTGATTTTGGAGATCTTCAAGTTCAGTTGGGCAAACGAAGCTAAAGTCTGCAGGATAGAAGCAAACAACGCTCCATTGACCTTTAAGGTTTTCATCGGTAACCTCGATGAATTCACCATTCTTGTAAGCTTGGGCTGTGAAAGGTTGTACTTCTTTTCCGATAAGTGACATGTAACAACATCCTCCTGATATCCTTTGTTGATAATTATTATTAACACATACTCATTATTAATATACATATTTCATTTGTCAAGAAATCTATTAATGGAATCGATGAGCTGTGTTGAAAATGAAACACATCCCGTATTTTAAGGGAAAAAATAAGTATTTTCAAATGATAAAAGGGTGAAGGAAAAAAATTGAAAATATTTTTTTCGATTTTCAAAAAGTAATGATGATATAATTGTTGTATAGAACATTTCAATAATTCTCATCTGAGTTATAATTATTCTCAATTCTAAACAATACAAAGTTGGGGGCGGACGAAGGTGTATCAAATTGTCATCGCTGACCGAGATCAACAAGAAGCTGAAGGGCTCCAATGGCTCATCAAAAATAACGCGTTTCCTGTCCATACGATCAGTACATGTCATACGCTCTCTAGTTTCGTAGATCTAGTCGAAACGCAAATTCCCGACATTGTCTGCATCGAGCTAGATATGATTCCAGCGGATAAATGGGAAGTGATTCGCCCATTTATACAAAGAGTTAGCCAAGTGATCGTCATTACAGCGGAACCGACGTTCCAAAAAGCGATGCAAGCATTAGAACTTGAAGCGATTAACCTTTGGATGAAACCGTTATCGCTATCTATGATTCGCCATGATATGCAGTCGGCGTTTCGCAAACTGTCAAACCAGAATGACGTGGAAGAACGTACCGTTTCGTATGTCGATTACGAATCGTTATTTATCAAAAGTGATGAAGCATTTTCCTACCCTGTCTTTTTATTAGAAGTTGAAGATTTAAAAGACTTGCCTCATTTACGATCATTTGTGAAGCAATATCCGTTTTCCGTTCGGCCTCAAGTATTGTCGACGAGTGATCGAATTGTGCTCGTATTTGGCTCACATTTTCATGACGAAGTGGAGCGAGCAAGAACGTTACTATACGAATGGTCGTACGTTTCACATACGCCAATGGCCATCGGAGTTCATACAAGACAACAAGATCAGTCATTGCAAGAGATTTATATCGATTTAATTCAAGCGATGGAACTTACGTTTTTCACAGGGTATAACCAAGTATTTGAGACAAAAGATGTAGGGACTTGGCGTGATTTTGATCCTTTTCTATCCGTTAAAGAACAAAACGAATGGATCGACATGTTAAGTGAGGGCGATCGTCACCGAATTCGACGATGGCTTAGAACGGAGTTTTTTGCATTTACGAGTCCCTATCCCGAACCCGGATTGTTGCGAACGAGGTTGACGAGTATTTTGGCGCAAGTTCGTCGCTACATGTTAAAAAGTCAAATGACCGATGATAAGTATGAAAAGCATTATAAAAGCACTTTTGATCATATTTTATATGGATCCAACCTTTTTCGAATTGTCCAGGAAATGATTCTATTTATCGTTCGACTCGTTGAGACCGTTAACAATACGCCAGTGAGTCACCGAGATGCGGTTGATCATGCACTGGCCTTTATTCGAAAAGAATACAGAAACAAGACGCTTACTTTAAGTCAAGTCGCAGATCAAGTTCAGTTAAGCTCCGCGTATGTAAGCGACTTGCTATCCAAACAATACGGCCGGTCCTTTTCTGAAATCGTTTTGAATTACAGAATTACTTATGCTAAAGAAAAGTTACTCAGCACCGACCTTAGTATTTCAGAAATAGCAGAAGCCGCTGGCTTTCACCAAGCGAACTATTTCAGTCGGGTGTTTAAGGAGAACATCGGGAAAACTCCCCGAGAATTTCGGAAAACAACGTAGCGATCATCCACTTCACAAGAAACGGTTGCTCAGCGGGAGATGACTCTCAGCAAAGAGCACCATCTCCCGTGACTATATAAGTTGAACGAAAGAATTTCACGTAATTCGATGACCGAGAGCGGTCTTTACAGGCAAACGCCTACCGATCGTCTGTTGGAGTTCATCTCACTTCGATGTCGATCGTTGTTCATTACTGCAAGGGTTGTGGAAAACACAGAAGACGTTTACTGAATGGTAAAAGGACGTGACCGCTGGTCATCACCTGACGCAAGCGTGTGATCTCCTGACACGTTTGTGACAATCCAGCCCTCTAACCGTGCGCTTTTGGTCCTCAACGGTCACATAGATCGCGATATGTGACCGTTGACTCCGTTTATGTGCGCATCCACGTTTAAAATGATGATTTTTCATTCTCAAGTGTCACATTTATGAAGATAAGGGGCATTTGGGCTTCTTTCCATACCCTGGCCAGTAGGCAGAAATGTGAATCGTGTTGCGGGAGTACATAGAAAACACGGTGGGCGTACTTTGACCACCGATGTTGCACTTGTAGTCTGGACTACATAGAAAACACGGTGGTTGTCATTTGACCACCGATGTTACCCTTGTGCTCTGGAGTACAATCATCCGCCTGTAATGGAAAGCAACAACAAACTGTGCAATCAGGAAAATGCTAAGTTCATCCTATATTGGTCCTGATCTCAACACGAACATTCACTCGTCTGTGTTGTCTTTTCTTAAGATGAACTTCCGATTCGTTCGTTTATCTTGTTGCTTTTTTGATTGGCGTAATTCTCGCTGCTCTTTTCGTTGTTTCGCGTCTGTTCGTGTTCTTTCAAAGCGCAGAGACTTTATTAATGAAAACACCATCAAAAGCAAAATGATCGAGAACGGAAACGCTGCAATGATCATGACGTTTTGCACAGCTTGTAATCCACCGCTGTATAGTAATGCCATGGCGGTAACGGACAGTACAAGTCCCCATACAAATTTGATACGGTTTGGCGGATTATTTGAGCCATTTGTAGAATGCATGCCTAAAACGAAGGTGGCAGAGTCTGCTGAAGTAATGAAAAAAACGGCGATAAGAATGATGGATACGATGGATGTGAGTGTACTGACCGGCATTGTACTAAGCATACCGAAAAGCATTTGTTCATCTGTTAAGGCGCTCAAGTTGATGATATCGTTAAATTCGAGTGACATAGCGGTTCCACCGACGAAGGAGAACCAAATAAAACCAACAATAGAAGGCACGATTAAAACGGCAATGGTGAACTCCCGGAGTGTTCTCCCTCGTGAAACGCGGGCAATGAAAGTGCCTACATAAGGAGACCATGCAATCCACCAGGCCCAATAAAAGATCGTCCAGTCATTGATCCATTCTCTCGCCTCTGGACTACCGGGTGCGATACGAAAGCTAAGTTCGGGCAACGTTTGTATATAGGTCCCGAGTGTATTCGTGAATAGATTTAATGAATACATCGTTGCGCCAAATGTTGCAATAAAGATGAGCAAGAGAAGGGCAAGAATCATATTAAAGTTACTTAATAAACGAATTCCTTTATTAAGCCCAGTCATTGCTGATGTTAGAAAGAGTACGGTCACAATAATAATGATGATGGCCTGGATCCAAAATGTGATTGGCACTTCTGTTAAATAGGAAAGACCGCCATTCATTTGTACAGCTCCAAATCCTAAACTCGTAACAATCCCTGTTACCGTCGCGACGAGAGCAAACGTATCAATGACTTTACCTGTGATTCCACTTGTGTTCATAAGAGGGGAGAGTGTACACTGATTAATCCGGGTTTTCCTTTACGAAAGTTAAAATAGGCAAGGCACACAGCGATAATGCATAAATGCCCCAAGCATGGATGCCGTAATGGAAAAATACGAAGCGCATCGACTCTTGTGCAGCTTCAATTGTGCCTTCTTCGACGGTCGGGGAGTTAATGGCAAAGTGTGACATCGGTTCTGCCGCTCCGAAGAAAACAAGCCCAATCCCCATCCCTGCGCTAAACAACCATCGCAAACCAAGATAAGTATCCGTACTCAGGTTTTTCATCATCTTTTCCAAGTTTGATCTTTCCATATGGACTAACGATAATAAATAAACATATTAAAGCAAAAAACGTGACAGCGATTAAGTAATACCAACCAAAAGAATTTGAAATAAATGCTTGCACAGTTGAAGTCATTTGTTCTAATTGGTTAGGTATAGCCACTGCCGATAAAATCACGATAAGTAAGATGCCAACCGCCCAATAGAACACAGGCTGTATGCGGCCATAGGCTGTTTTCATGTGTCGTTTCTCCTTTACAACTTAGCTACCCCCAGTTTGTACATTTTTCACCGGGTTCATGTATAAGGGCAGTTTACGGGTAAGGATAGCGGCGTTCTTTAGATTAACGGCAAAATCCGGACCTATACATATAGGCCCGGATTTCTGTTCCACTTCACCTAGCGATCAGTTACATGGTTAAGTGTCGGAAGGTGGTGGGACGTGCGACGAATTAGAGGAGCACGGCTCATTCGAACGAGCATATACCAAAGGACAAGTTCCAGCAGTTCAACAGACAGGATCACTTGAATGGTCATAACGTAAACCCCTTCCTAAAGGTTAGCTAAAATGAATTTGTACTTGTTACGTTTATTATTTCCACTTTACGAATTTTTATTATAGTTTAAGAAGTTGACATGAAATACTAAAGGTTGTCCAAATTTTTGTCGGGAGAACAGTGCCGAAATTTGATATATGATGCTGGTTTAACTAGGAGAGATGAGGAACTTGGGCGAAGCGCTAGTCAAGGCTCAACAAAAGGTTTGTCCTTTTTAACAGCATAAAAAAAAGGATGTCTCATTTGAGAACATCCCTCAGGCTGTTGAAATGTTTAGATGTTGTTTCTATATAAATCTTGAGGTTTATATAAATAAACAGGGTTGAAGTTCTTCATAGTTCGCCCAGTGTGAGGTGAACTGCGGTGATCTAAAGCGATCTATATAAGTTGAACTAAAGAATTTCTTCAAGAACCAATGGTAAGCTTGGTAAAGTGAAGACTGTGCTCGAGTTGCGACCGAACGGTTCTCAAGTTGGGGAAAATCGCAGGAAAAGCGATGTATTCTCATAAATTAGGTAACAGATCACCAGGTCATGTGTACATCCCCGCCCTGAAGTACCTACAAGACGTCGGCGCGAGCCGCGCCGAACCAAGTGCGGTTTCGTTTCGGCCCCCGCTGGGGCCGACGTGTCGTTGGCACTTCAGCATGGAATCTACGCAGGAGTTTGGTGAAAGGTGCAAAATGGCACCCAGCACCGCGCTACCCGTTCCACCCAACAGTGCAAATCAATAAAATGCTAAGTTCATTCTATAAAGATCGTCAAGTATTTGTGGAAATCGACCTTTTAACCGTGATCTATATAAGTTGAACTAAAGAATTTCTTCACAAACGAATGGTATACCAACCGTTAAAGCCTAAAGTTCATCGACTTTGAGATCGATCATCATCGGTTTA
>NZ_BAWZ01000029.1:0-57875 GCF_000698105.1 Geomicrobium sp. JCM 19037
AAATACGGGGCGCTAGCGTCGATTATCTTAGGGGTGGGAAGTTATGTCGCGATCTCCATCTTTATGCCAGAGCCGTTTGGTATGCACTCGGTCGTTCTGCCTGTCGCCTTGTCTCTTGTCGGTTATGTTGTGGCTAGTTTGTGCACTCCAGCACCAGCCTTGCAACAAGCCCGCTCGTAAAACTTGTTCTAATCAGTCACGTTTCGCCATAGGCTCATAGTGGTTATCATTGCTAACGAAACAGTGATATGGACAAGTGTTTAGATTGGAGGGGCGTTTTTTGAGGCAGATCTTTGTCGTCGTGAGTATCCTTGCAAGTGTGATTCTCGTCCTTCCCGCCTTACTCGTGATGGTTTTTTCAGATTCCGAGGCGAATATGAAAACCGTTGATGTGGAAGAGACAGAGGACATACAAACCGTAGAAGAGGCTGAAGAAACAGATGAAGTAGAAGAAGCCGTCGATGTTTTCGTGCCCGTGTATCGCGACCAAACAGAACAAGTAGAAGAAGTGGAACTTGAAACTTATGTTCGAGGAGTCGTAGCCAGTGAGATGCCTGCTTCTTTTGAAATGGAAGCATTAAAAGCGCAAGCGCTCGTAGCAAGAACGTACGTCGTAAAACAAATGGAATATGAAGAGAGCATCAATTTGCCGGGAGGCGCTTTAGTGACCGATACGACATCCCATCAAGTGTACTCAAGTGATGAAGAGTTACAACAACGGTGGGGCGCGGATTATGAAGAACAGATGACGCGAATCGAAGAAGCCGTCAATGCAACGGCTGGGGAAGTCATCACTCACGATGGCGATCCGATTACCGCATCTTTTTTCTCTACAAGCAATGGATATACAGAAAACGTTGAAGACTATTGGAAAACATCATTGCCTTATTTGCGAAGTGTGGAGAGTCCTTGGGATCAGGAAGTCTCCCCTCGATTTAACAATACAGTTACGCTAACTGTAGGGGATGTAGAAGCCGCCCTCGGCGTTTCGCTCCCTGAGGCTGGCGACTTTGCACCAATCACGGAACGAACAGAGGGTGGACGGGTCGCTAAAGTCTCAATTGGAGAACAAACTTTCCATGGAAGAGAAATCCGTGAAGCACTCGGTTTAGATTCGAGTGATTTTGATTGGCGTCGGGAAGGTAATGAAGTGATTGTGCAAACACGAGGTTGGGGTCATGGGGTCGGTATGAGTCAATACGGTGCGGATGGCATGGCGAAAGACGGCCGTAATTATGAAGAGATCGTAACTCACTATTATCAAGATATTCAAATTGATGATACGACCCAAGCGGCTGAAAGTTACGTATTGAATTTCACAAAAGAAGATGAGACAGATTAGAAACCGCCGAACATGGGCGGTTTTTTAATTTTTAACCGAACTATCAAAAAATTTTCATTTACAAGTATATCTTTCTGTGAAATTGATCAGAATGGTTGCTGAGGTGGTGATCAAATGAAAGATCAAGAGAAAAAAGTTTCTCAATCAAAAGAAAAAGAAAATCAAGGGCAAGTAAAAGAAATTACGAAAAAGCTTGGTTTTGGCCGGCGGTTTATCTTACGGTCTGTGCGGTACTGCTTAGCTCATTCTTTATGTTCCAAGGTGGCGGCACCGATTTAGCCGAAGAGGATCCAACGGAAGAAAATGAAGGAATCTTCGATTTCAATACAGATTCTGAAGACGAAGAAGCGGTTCCGGTAGGCACGGAAGAGGAGCAAATGCAGCTGCCGGTATTTGATGAGTCCGTGGTCAATGTTGTCGGTCATTTCTACGATCATAATGCGACGGCAGAAGAGCAAGAAGCTGCACTCGTATATTACAACCAGACGTATTACCAAAACAAAGGAATTGACCTTGCTAACGCTGATGGCGAAACGTTTGATGTAACAGCAGCGCTTAGTGGTGAAGTCGTAAGAGCAGAGCAAGATTCGCTTTTAGGACATGTTGTTGAGATTTCCCATGGTGATGACCTTGTAACGGCGTATCACAGTTTGCAAGACTTGCAAGTTGAAGAAGGCGACACGATTACGAAAGGCTCAATCATCGGTACAGCTGGTGAAAATGAGTACAACCGCGATGCGGGCGTACACGTTCACTTTGAAGTTCGAGAAAACGGTGTCGCGTACAACCCGATGGATGTTATGAATCTACGTGTTGCTGAAATGAGCTTTGACGATGCTGATGGTATTGATGAAGCGACTCCCTCAGACGAGGAAGGCGACGATGAAGCAGATGAACGTGAAGATGAAGACACTGAATTAGAAGAAGAAGCATCAGACTCAGATTCAGATGAAGATGATGACACAGAAGAAGAAGAATAAACTGTTCTCACCCTTGATTTGATCTTGCTCCGACGATCGGGGGCTTTTTTTATGATGTAAGCGCTTTATTTAAAAATTCAAAAAATTACCTTGCATTTTTTTGAGGAACGTCGTATGATAATTTTCATAACTAGTGATGTTAATTATCTTTACATATTAGGAGGGGGATGCATGAAAAAGATTGAAGCGATCATTCGACCTGAACATTTTCAAAAGTTACGCGTTGGGCTCGAAGAAGTTGGGATTAGTGGCTTAACGGTTTCAGAAGTCGCTGGTTGTGGCAAGCAAAAGGGGCAAAAGGGTGTGTTCAGAGGCAATGCGTTTGAGGTGACGCTGTTGCCGAAAGTTAAAGTGGAAATGATCATCGCAGAAGAACAAGTTGAAGAAATCATCGATTTAATTTCGGAATCTTCTTTCACAGGAGACGTTGGGGATGGCAAGATCTTCGTCTACGAAGTGGTTGAAGCGGTAAGGATTCGTACGAAAGAACGCGGGGAAAAAGCGATTTCATAAAAAGGGGGATTTCAAATGGACGCGATTGCAGTAGATACGATGTGGGTAATGATTGCTACGTTTCTTGTCTTTTTTATGCATGCTGGGTTTGCCATGTTAGAAACAGGATTTTCCAGGTCTAAAAACGCCGTCAACATTCTCATGAAGAATATGCTTACGATGGCAGTTTCTGTCATTGCTTTCTTTTTCATCGGGTATGCCTTCATGTTTGGGGATACTGCAGGTGGCTTTCTTGGTACGAGCGGGTTTGCCCTCTCTGGCGTTGATGACATTGGGTTCTTCGCGTTTCAAGCCATGTTCGCCGCAACCTGTGCAACAATTATCTCAGGGGCAGTAGCTGAGCGGATGAAGCTCGGAAGTTATATTGCGCTCGCGCTCATGATGGTCGTCATCATCTATCCGATGGTCGGTCACTGGATTTGGTCAGATAACGGCTGGTTAGCCAACTTAGGATTCGTTGATTTTGCAGGGTCAACCGTCGTTCACTTTACCGGTGCCGCTGCCGCCGCAGTTGCTGTATTCGTGCTCGGTGGTCGGATCGGTAAATACAATAAAGATGGCAGTGCCAATGCCATCCCAGGCCACAACTTACCACTCGGCGCACTAGGTGTGTTTATCCTTTGGTTCGGCTGGTTCGGATTTAACGGAGGTAGTACGCTTTCCCCAGCAGACCCTCTCCTCACTTCCGTTGTCGTCTGCACCGCGCTCAGTGCATCCGGGGGGATTGTCGCAACGGCGATGTACACGCTCTTCAAGTACAAGCGAGTAGATGGATCACTCACACTGAACGGCGCACTTGCAGGGCTTGTCGGGATTACAGCAGGTGCTGCTGATGTTGCCCCGATTGGCGCGCTTATTATGGGTCTTGTAGCCGGTATAATCCTCGTCGAAGCGGTTGCGCTTTTAGACAATAAGTTGAAGCTCGACGACCCGGTCGGCGCGATCGCTGTTCACGGCATTTGCGGCATTTGGGGAACGGTAGCCGTCGGATTATTCGCACTCGAAGGCGGATTGTTTTACGGCGGCGGAGCGACGCTACTCGGAATCCAAGCGCTCGGAGTGTTCGCCGTCATGGCTTGGGTGCTAGGCTCCACCTTCATCGTCGTGAAAATCATCGGTGCACTCGGTGGCGGCATCCGTGTGAGCGAACAAGAAGAATTAGAAGGATTGGACTTTAGCGAACACGGGTCAAACGCTTACGACTCCGGCTCCACAGCGCTCGGCTTGTCCGGACGTCAAAGTGTCGGCGGCTTAAGCGAAGATCTCGTCACTCGCTTAGACGCACTGTCTGATGACGATAAAAGCGCAAAAGTGTAACTCAAATGTGTAGGAACGCTCTAGGTCCCCGCAGATCTAGAGCGTTTTTTTTGAGGGTGTTAAGGGGACGCAGATGAAGCGGCAGGAGCGCCAAGCGGAGGACGGTTTTGGTGTCGGCCCCCAGCGGGGCCAACAAGTCGATGGGTCTTTGGCTTGGCTTGATTTGCGCGCGAGTTGGAACAAACTGCGCGCATGTTTGGGGAAATTCGCATTAAAACCGGTCAAAAGCGTAAACCTGCGCGCAGATGGCATAAACTCGCGCGCAGAACGAGCGTTCGTTTTCCGCGCAGCCCTGCCCGTCCACTTGCGGCAACCGGGCGCAGGAAAAACCCTTGCCATCCCAAGCCAAAAACCGAATTTCTTGTCGGCGTGAGCCGCGCCCAACCGAGGAAGGTTTTGGTTTCGGCCTACCCTCCAGGGGTCCGACGTTTCTCTAGCTATATAAGCGCTAATGTGCACGCAAGTTCCCATGAAATCTACGTTTATTCCGCTAATCTCAACAAACTAGAGCGCAGAATACAGTGATCCGTCCGGAACGCATCCTGAAGAAATGGAATTGTTCTACCCTACTCGTCATGAATGACAGGACCATCACGTATATTTCATGGTCGCCTTCGTATAATTAGAACGAGTAACCCATTTTGTTTTAGGAAATGTTTTTTGATTGCTTGAATAAGCGGTCTGTAAGGCGATTTTTCTTACTTTTTCACAGCAAACCCTTGTCCTCACTGAGTTTTTGGTATATCTGCCGGTCTTGGTTAATAAACTGTAACAAACCATCCAGACTGGGAGGCGAGCGGTGTGCATGACTACATCAAAGAGCGAACCATCAAGATCGGTAAGTACATTGTGGAAACTCGAAAAACCGTCCGGACAATCGCTAAGGAGTTCGGCGTTTCGAAGAGTACTGTCCATAAAGACCTAACGGAGCGGTTGCCGGAAATTAATCCTGAATTGGCGAGTGAAGTGAAGGTTATTCTGGATTACCACAAATCTATTCGACATCTAAGAGGAGGAGAAGCGACGAAGGTAAAATATAAAAAAGATACAGAATCGGTATCCCAGCCATAATCATCTAATAGAAGTTAGAAAGTTCAAACATAACAAGAGATGAGGGTTTGATCGTTAGTGACGATCAACCTTCTTTACGTTTACAGCAGGACGAGCTTGAAGTGAGTGACGATTCATTCATAATGTGATACAGTAAATACACAAATATTCACACAAAAGGTGGTTCTTATGTTAAAAGATCACGTTCAACTCCCAGTCATTGCGGCACCGATGTTTCTCGTTTCAGGTACAGAAATGGTGATTGAAAGTTGTAAGCAAGGAATTATCGGGACGTTCCCGCTGCTCAATGCACGTACGGGTGAAGAACTGGAAAGTTGGATGACAGAAGTGAAAGACGCGCTCGATCAAGCGAAACAAGACGATCCTGAGGCAACGATTGCTCCGTGGGGAGTGAACTTGATCGTGCATCGTTCAAACGCGCGGTATGAAGAAGATTTGGAGCGGATTCGCCAATTTCAGCCACCGGTCGTAATTACGTCACTTGGAAATCCAACACCGGTCGTTGAAGTCGTTCACAGTTACGGTGGGATCGTCATGAGTGATGTGATCACGACCAAACATGCAAAAAAAGCAGCGGGTGCAGGTGTAGATGGACTTATTCTCGTCTCAAGCGGCGCAGGAGCCACGGTGGCTTATTAAACCCGATGGCATTTATCGCTGAAGTAAAGCAGTTTTTTGATGGAACAATTGTACTTGCAGGCTGCATTTCTAGTGGCCGAGAAGTGCTCGCAGCCGAAGTGCTCGGTGCGGATTTAGCCTATATGGGCACGCGCTTCATTGCGACTGAGGAAGCGATGGCACAACCGGAGTACAAGCGAATGCTTGTCGAAGCGAGTACAGATGACATTCTCTATACCGATGCCATTAGCGGGGTGAACGCCAACTTCCTCATTCCGAGCATGCAAGCCGCTGGCTTGACCCGAAAAACTTACAACCCGCTGGGGAAGTCGATGTGACACACACGAAAAAAGAAGCCAAATCGTGGAAAGACGTGTGGAGCGCAGGCCAAGGTGTGACGTCAGTAAAGACAGTCGCATCAATTAAAGATACTGTAAAAGAAATTAAGGCTGAATATGAGAAAGCAGTGGACGAAATTAGTGCGAAGCGGGCGTGACTCGCATAACAAAACAAAACGAGCTATATAGGCTCGTTTTGTTTATTCCACAAATCCGAATCGTTGGACGGGCCAGTAACGCAAGCTCGCTTTGCCGACGATCGCATCTTCCTCAATAAAACCGCTCGACCGGCTATCGATGCTGTTATTGCGGTTATCGCCAACGACGAAATACTCATCCTCGGGGATGATCTCGCCTTCCCCAATATCTGCGAACGTAAAGTCCATCGTCAAGTCATCGGTAAACGGCTCATCGATGAGCTCTCCATTAATGTATAAATCATTATCCGTATATTCCACTTCATCTCCAGGCAACCCAATGACCCGCTTAATGTGGTCTTCAGTTTCGGAGTAGTTAAACACAATCACATCAAATCGATCGGGCTCAGAAAATGTGTACGACAATTTATTAATAATGATCCGGTCCCCATGTTCAATGGTTGGGAGCATCGAACTTCCATTCACGAGATAATTCCCAAAAAGAAACGTTCTTACGATTAAAACAATAATCAACACAATTAAAATTGTCTTTACCCAAGACCAGACCTCTTTCATCAATGCCGTTGCCCTCCTCTGTCTATATTCTGATTGTACAACAACATCCAATCATCCACAAAGGATAGATAAAATTAGCATAAAAGGAAATGAAAGAGAGAACGGTCAGAATCTTATATTGTTAAAATATTATGTTGCAATATGCAGATAAATGCCTAATGGGCCGTCGATCACATAAGTGCTGCTCGTTCAATTTGCAAGTGGTGAACTTATGGAAGATGACTATACCTTGTCATCAAAAACAGGTAAAGGTAATTGCTAGACCGATAAGAAAAAGCACCCGACAGAGAGGTGCTTTTTTTCTTATCATAGTGCTCGCTTTTCAATCGCAACTATAAATTCGCATCTTAGTGCTTAGATTATAACGGTCTTCTATACAGTGGAGGTTTCTATATCATTTGGTTTTTATCGTGGGCGTTTGCGTCTCCGCCAATGCCTTCAGTTCCTTCTACATTGACATTCAAAACGCCCCCGCCCATGTGGGCGTTGACCTCAGGCTCCATCGTGTCAAGGTCGTCTTCAGGTGCCTCACCGTTGCAAGCTGCGAGCACACTTAACAAGATCATACTGGAAATGATGCGTTTATTCATGGTCGTTCACCTCATTTCTTTTGCTAAGTATTCCCGAGTGAATGGAGAACATGCATCGCATGATTATGTCCATCGCTTCATACACTAAGCATATTACTTGTTCGATTTATAGTGCGGGTGTATGGTGTTCTATAGAATCAAACTAGAAAGGGTGGACAAAGTGAGTCAACTTCCCCTCTCCGTGCTTGACCTTGCGCCCGTGTTGCCGGGTCAAACACCAAGCGAAGCATTTGAAAATAGCAAGCATCTTATTCAACATACAGATCAACTCGACTACCACAGGTATTGGGTAGCGGAGCACCATAACATGGAAAGTATTGCGAGTTCAGCAACGAGTGTGCTCATTGGCTACCTTGCGGGGCACAGCGAAAAGATTCGAGTTGGATCTGGAGGCATTATGCTTCCGAACCACGCCCCACTCATTATCGCAGAACAGTTCGGAACACTGGAAAGTATGTATCCAGGCAGAATTGATCTCGGACTAGGTCGTGCACCAGGAACAGACCCGATGACGGTGCAAGCTTTGCGCAGAGATACGAGAAATGCTGTAAACCAATTCCCTGAGAACGTTAACGAGTTGCAGCAACTGCTAGGTGATGCGGATATGCCAGTGAAAGCTCACCCTGGTCACAACACGAATGTACCATATACTTGCTCGGCTCGAGCACATACGGTGCACAGTTAGCAGCAGCGATGGGACTGCCATACGCATTTGCTAGTCACTTTGCTCCGAAAGAGCTACACAATGCGTTAAAGATTTATCACGATCGCTTCCAGCCTTCTGCATATCTCGATGAACCGTATGCAATGGTCACAGTCAATGCGACTGTTGCCGAAACAAACGAAGAAGCAGAGCGGCTTGCCTCTACAAGCAAGTTGAAGTTCTTAAGCATCATTCGTGGTAATCGAGGCGTGGACACCGCACCTGTCGATAACGTGGACGACTATATGAGCCCGATTGAAAAAGAGCAAGTAGAAAGCATGCTCAAATACTCATTTGTTGGCGACGAAGAGCGAGTGGCTACAGATCTAAAATCATTTTACAATGAGACGCGCTTCAACGAACTGATCGTCACCACCGATATCCACGATCAAGAAAAACGCCGCGACAGCTACACAAGACTCAAAAAGACATGGGACAACATTGAATTTTAAAAACGGAAGGCGAGCGTAGCTGTGTTAGCTATGCTCGCTTTTTTTAATGTTTAAAGGGTGGGGTGGGGAGCGGCGCGGTGCGATTTAGATCGCCAACCCCCTAAACCCTTCAAAATTCAAGCGACATGTCGGCACCGGAGGTGCCGAAACCAATGAAAAACGATCTAGAGCACACATCTCCTAAAATCCCCCAAACCCGACTCCGCTCTACCCCACCTAACACCTACTCAGCGAATCGACGGATGGCGGCGAGATCTAGGTTGCCGCCGCTGGCAACGAGGACGATGTTGCCGCCATTGTGTGCAATTTTTCCCGAGCGCAATGCGGCGAGGTAGCGGCGCCGGATGGTTCGATTACTTGTTTCATGCGAGACAGGTAAAAGACGAAGGCTTCGCGGATGTCTTCTTCGCTGACAGTGACGATTTCGTCGACGTGTTGCTGGATGATTGGGAACGTCATAGCGCCGGGTGTAGATGCACGTAACCCGTCTGCGATCGTATTGGCTGCATCAATGGAAACGCGTTCCCCTTGTTCGAGTGAGCGTCGTGTGTCATCGGCGTTGACGGGCTCCACGCCGATGACTTTTACTTCTGGATGGATGCTCTTGATGGCAGTCGCTACACCTGAGATAAGCCCGCCTCCACCAACAGGGACGACAACGACTTCTGGGTTGTTCACTTGGGATAGGATCTCTAGGCCAACGGTGCCTTGTCCGGCAATGATTTGCGTGTCATCGTATGGCGGGATGAAGGTTGCACCGAGTTGATCAACGAGTTCGTTGGCGTGGGCGATTCGTTCCTCTGATGTTGTTCCAAAATGAATGACCTGAGCCCCGTAGTTACGAATGGCTTCTTCTTTGGCGGCATTAGCATCTTCGGGAATGACGATTGTCGCATTTAGGCCGAGTTCTCGGGCGATGTAGGCGACGGCCTGTCCATGATTGCCAGAAGAAGCGGCAATGAGATGTTCTGCTCCTTGCTCTTTGGCTTGCATCACGCAATTGGTGGCACCTCGAATTTTGAAGCTGCCGGTTTTCTGCAAATGCTCAGACTTAATATATACGCTTGCGTTTGCTTGTTTGTTCAATGTGTTAGACGTAAGCACGGGTGTAACGTGAACAGTATTGTGCAGTCGGACGCGTGCTTCGTTTAATTCTTTAACGGTAATCATTGGCTAGGCTCCTTTAAATAGGGTATATGTATACTTCTATTCTAATACAAAAACTCCTCTTTGAATAAAAAGAAAGCGCTTTCGAAAAATGATTGACACCTATCAGAATTGCGTGTAAATTAATACCGAAACCGGTTTAGTTACTCAAAGGGGGAGAGATCACTGCAATCATTTCCACAGTCATTTCATTGGGGAGCAGCAACGTCTTCTTATCAAATTGAAGGGGCGGCGTTTGCAGATGGAAAAGGCAAATGCATATGGGATACGTTTGTTGAGCAAGACGGAGCCATTCAAGATGGCACGGACGGGCGCTTAGCCTGTGACCACTATACGTATTATCGGGACGACGTCAAACTTCTAAAAGAACTCAACTTTAGCCACTACCGTTTTTCAGTAAACTGGGCTCGGATCATGCCAGACGGAAAAGGCCGGGTAAACGAAGCCGGATTGGATTTTTACAAGCGACTCATCAATACATTAAATGAACAACACATCACGCCGATGCTCACGCTTTACCATTGGGAGCTTCCTCAACAATTAGAGGATGAAGGCGGCTGGTTAAACCGCGATACGGCTTACTACTTTGCGGAATATGCGGAGCGGGTGTTTCGCGAGTTCTCTGCTGAAGTGCCGTATTGGATTACGCAAAATGAGCCGTGGGTGGCATCGCGTTTAGGATATGGAGAGGGTGTTCACGCTCCCGGTAAGAAAGTTGAACCATTTCCTGACCGCCGCTCACCACTTGCTACTTTCCCACGGTCTTGCGACAGAGCGATTGCGCGCGATGAAGCAAACCGAGCAACAAACGGGCATCGCCTTAAACCTTAGTTCTCATTACCCGGCAGATGACCGCCCGTCGAGCCAAGAGGCTGCCACCCGGGCGGATGGCTTCTTAAACCGGTGGTTTTTAGACCCCGTTTATAAAGGAACGTATCCTAAAGATATGCTCACCATCTATGAAAAACAGACGGATC
Source organism: Geomicrobium sp. JCM 19037 (assembly GCF_000698105.1). Lineage (NCBI taxonomy): Bacteria > Bacillati > Bacillota > Bacilli > Caryophanales > Geomicrobium > Geomicrobium sp. JCM 19037. The sequence continues at coordinate 10,782 of NZ_BAWZ01000029.1, forward strand.
TGTCATTTTTACAACAAGGAGATTTAGAGCAGATTCAGCAGCCAATTGATTTTCTCGGCATTAATTATTATTCAAGCGATTTTGTTGAGTCGTCACCGGTGACGACTGAGAACCCCACAGGATCGAAGCCGGTGCAAACGAGCCTGCCAAAAACGGCTATGGAATGGGATGTGTATCCAGACGGGCTATATGATCTGCTCGTTAGGGTGACGAATGATTATGGAAAACAGCCGTTGTATGTGTCAGAAAACGGTGCGGCGTATCGAGATGAAGTGGTTGGGGGAGAGGTGAATGATGAGCAGCGAGCCGATTATTTAGACCAACACTTGCAATCGTGTTTACGGGCCATCCAGTCGGGCGTTGATTTACGTGGGTATTATGTCTGGTCGTTTCTGGACAATTTTGAATGGGCATACGGGTTATCAAAGCGATTTGGGGTTGTTCATATTGATTTTACAACACTTAAGCGAACACCTAAGCAAAGTGCCTATTGGTTACAAGCGTTCATTGCTAGTCAGCGGGTACACTCATGAATGTTTACGAAAGCGGTTTCTTTAAAAAGGAGGGCGAATGGATGAAGTGGCGTAACGGGTATGTTGTTGTCGGTTCGGTACTGCTGTTGACTGCATGTAATGGGGATGAGGGGTCTTCTGCAGATGGAGAAGATGTGTCATTAACGATGTGGACGTTTGACACCGTTCCGTATGAGGAGATGGCAGCGGAGTATATGGAAGAACATCCACACATTACGATTCAAGTGGAGAATCTCGATATGGAAGACCACCACAACAACCTATTTAATGCTCTATCAGCAAGCAGTGGGGCTCCAGACATGGCGATGATTGAAGTGTCGGAAATGGATCGTTTCCAAGTGGCAGAGGACCGTTTTCACAATTTGTATGAGTACGGTGCAGAAGATGTGACTAGTGACTATTTGGACTGGGCGTGGGCAGTTTCGGAGAATACCGATGGTGACTTCTTGTTTGGGCTCCCTACAGACATTGGGCCGACGGTGATGTTTTATCGTCAAGATGTATTTGAAGAGGCAGGTCTGCCTAGTGAACCTGAGGAAGTGGAAGAGATGATCGCTACGTGGGAGGACTATGAAGAAACCGCGCGTACAATCTATGAAGAGACGGGAAAACCAATGGTCGATAACCCTGAGCTCATCTTTAACGCACAGCGAGACATTCGGCCAGAGGCGTACTTTAATGAAGAGGATGAACTCATTATGGAGACGTCCACGCACGTGCGCGAAGCCTATGATTACACGGTGGACATGATCGATGAGGGGACGGTTGGAAGTGTGGATATGTGGTCGCCAGAATGGGGGGACGCCCAAGCGCAAGGCAGCTACGCGACGATGTTAGCTCCGGCCTGGATGCAAGGGTGATCCGGAACAATGCTCCCGATTCTGATGAGTGGCGCGTCGTGACGATGCCAGGAGATGAAGGCGGTAACTGGGGCGGTTCGTATATGACGGTTCCAGCGGAGTCGGAACATCCAGAAGAGGCGTATGAGTTTTTAGCGTGGATGCTTTCCCCGGACCAACAGCTCGAAGCGTTTCGGGCAGACGGCCTGTTCCCTTCCACACCAGCTACGTATGAGATGGAAGAGTTCCAAAATTATAGCGACGAGTATTTCGGTGGTCAAAACACCGCACAAATCTTTGCGGAAGCCGCTGAAGACGTGAGTTACATCTACAAAGGAAGACACTACGGCATGGCAAACGAGGAAGTGCTTGAAGCGCTCATGAATGTTGTTGATGGGTCTGACGCTGAGCAAGAATGGCAAGCGGCAGTGAATCGAATTGATCAGCAAATGAATCGGTAATTCTATTTCGGGAGAGGAGTGTGAATCATTCCTCTCTTCCTTTCGAGGAGAGATAATCATGGGCCTTACCTTGGAGAAAAAACAGAAAAAAATTACTGAAAAGAAGCGAAATGCGCTATCGGGATATTTGTTTATTTCCCCATTTTATTTGTTGTTTGCTGTGTTTGGTCTGTTTCCGATTTTGTTTAGTTTCTATATTGGTTTCTTTCGTTGGGACGGGCTGAGCGACATGGAATTCGCAGGCTTACATAACTTTCAGTACATCTTAAACGATGAGTTGTTTTGGAAAAGTCTTTCGAACACACTCATTATTGGCATTATGGGAACCGCGCCTCAGCTTGTCATCGGAATATTGCTCGCGTACGCCCTTAATGCAACATTTTTAAAATACAAAAATGTATTTCGGATCATGATTTTTTTGCCGTACGTGACGTCGATTGTAGCGGTAGCCATTGTGTTTAGCGTTATTTTTAGTAACCAGCCACATGGGCTGATCAACTCGGTCTTTGGTTTGTTTGGAATGGACCCTGTCGTGTGGAACCGTTCGGAGTGGGGTGCGAAGATTGCGATAGCACGATGATTTTTTGGCGCTGGCTCGGCTACAATACGCTTATTTATTTAGCGGGGATGCAAAGCATACCTGGGCATTTATATGAAGCGGCGCGGCTAGAAGGGGCATCAATTTTTCAGCAGCTTCGCTACATTACAATTCCAATGTTAAAGCCGTTCATTCTCTTTACCGTGTTTACGGCAACGGTCGGTGCTTTGCAAGTGTTCGCCGAGCCAATGATTTTCTCTGGGTATCGCCCGGAAGGTATGACGGTAGTGCTCTATTTGTACCGGGAAGGGTTTCATAATAATTACTTCGGAACCGCAGCGGCAACGTCGCTCGTCTTATTCTTTATTATTATTGTATTTACAGCTGTGAACATGTTCTTGACGAGTCGAATCGGTCAGCAGTCGAAACGGAGGGCGCGATTATGAAAAAAGGAATCGTTTATACGCTTCTCATCATCGTTTCTTTGTTGTCGATTTTCCCAATCTATTGGATGTTTGTCATGGCGACGAACCCAAACCATGTAATTAATAGCATTCCCCCTGTGTTAATTCCAGGTCCAGAAGTGATGACCAACTTTGAAAACGTCTTGAGCAACATTCCGTTTTTCCGTAACTTGCTGAATTCATTCTTTGTCGCAAGTACGATTACGATCGGCGTTATCTTTCTTTGCTCCCTTGCGGGATTTGCGTTTGCGAAACTACAGTTCCCAGGTCGGCGATCTTTATTTCTCATCGTGCTTGCAACGATGATGATCCCGCCTGTACTGGGTGTGATCCCGCTTTATTATTTGATTACAAACTTTGGCTGGCTGAATGATTATCGTGCTTATTTTCCCAGGGTTAATTAACGCGTTCGGGATATTTTGGATGAGGCAGTACATCTATAGTGCTGTTCATGATGAGATTGTAGAAGCGGCCCGCATTGACGGGTGTTCCAACTGGCGAATGTATTGGAATATCGTCATTCCGATGGTATATCCGGCGTTTGCTACACTAGGAATTATCGTGTTTATGCAAATTTGGGGAGACTTTATGTGGCCGCTCATCGCTTTGCAAGACACATCGATGTATACACTTCAAGTTGCATTGAGTGTATTGGAGAGTGACCGGAGCCGGGATTACGGTATGATTATGTCAGGAACGTTTTGGGCGACCGTCCCACTCATCGTTGTGTTTCTTATTTTTAATCGATTATTTATCCGCAGCATCACCGACGGCGCGTTGAAGGGATAACTTTAGGAGTGTGTAGAAGCAAATGAGAATGACAATCAAAGAAATCGCACGCCTATCAGGCGTTTCGCAGAGCACAGTATCTAAAATCATTAACAACTACGATGATGTCGGGAGCGAGACGAAAAATAAAGTCTTGCAGATTATGAAAGAACACGGATACCGGCCATCGTATTCTGCCCAATCATTAGCGAAAAAAGTAACCCATGTGATTGGTGTTATCTATGCAGGGCGGGTAAATGCTGACTTTAACCATCCGTTTTTCGTCGATGTGTTAAATGCGTTTAAAAATAGCGTCGGGCGGCTTGGTTATGACTTGATGTTTTTTTCAAATGAACATTTTCACGAAGGAGACGAGGATTTCTTAGAAAGATGCCGCCATTACAATGTAGACGGGTGCATCATTATCGGCGGGGAGACAATTCAACCGTCTGTCTATGCACTTGACCAGAGTGAGATTCCATGTGTTGGCATTGATCTCACCTTGCGGGGCAAAAATTCGACGTACTTGATGACCGACAACGATGAAATGCTAGCAAAAGTCATCGAACATTTTTATTTAGAAGGTCACCGAGATATCGGCTTTATCGGTGGACAGAAACCGTCGACCATTGCCCGTCTACGTTTGGACGCCTTCCACAGCGCGATGCGTAGCTATCAGCTTCACGTTAACGAAGACTGGATCTATGAGGGGGATTTCTTCGAACAGAGCGGCTACGAAGCGATGCGGTCATTTTTGCAGCAAGAAACCGTCCCGTCCGCCATCTTTGCCGCCTCCGACTTGATGGCGATTGGTGCGCTCCGAGCATTGAAAGAGGCAGGGGTACCGCTTCGTTCATACAGCATCATCGGCTGTGACGACATCGATGCTGCCCAATACGTCGATCCGTCGCTCACAACGATCCGCCAAAACAAAGAAAAGATTGGCCAGCTCGCGTCCCGGTTGCTAAAAGACTTAATTGACGAGAACATGCACGGCGTGGAGCGGCTCGTTGAGCCAGAGCTCGTCATTCGGGCTTCGTCCAATCCGGTTGAGAATTGAAGTGGGGGATGCTTCCTGCTGAGAAGCGGTGACCCCGGTGTAACCGTCTATACTAGTCGGGCAACATTTTCCGCTGAACAGAATTACCCCCTCCCTGCCATACGTAGACGTTAAAGGTCCAGCTTCAATCGGCGCGAGTCGCGCCGAAGCGACTCCGGGTTCGTTTCGGCCCCGCTGGGGCCTACAGGTTGATGTCTTTCGGCTTTAAGTCTGCGTGCAAGTTTGTTACATATGGCAGGAAGAGAGTAGAAAACATAAACTGGACCGTTGTCGCCGCTATGACCATGGAGTGAGGAGGTTGGATAAGGAATCTGCGCTCCAGTTAGCCCCGAATTGCCGAGATACGGTCTGAATCTAGCGAACTAGAGCGCAGAAGGGTAAAACTTGGTCACAGAAATGGGTTTGTGCAACCGTCAGCCGGGGCCAAAGGAACGCGGAGAATGGAATGTATGGTCTGGATCACCCTTCATGACTACTTTTATAGTTGTATGCGGGGATTTCAGACTTTTTTAACCCGGAGCTCGGCAGAACCCAACGTAGAATGTTCTACGTTGGGTTTTCGACTTTCTATGTTGGATTTACTCCTGGAATCATCAAATGTTAGCCAAAATCCCAACGTGAGAAGGTTTATGTGAGCATCCCGCCGAGCGGGGCAAGTGACTATCCTGCCTCGCATGTCTCCGAAGGAGACTTTTTTGTATTTTCAGTTGTATTTTCTAACCGAGTGTAATAAACTAACTTAAAACATAGTAAACAACTAAGTATTATCAAATATACATGAATTAAGGTGATCCGATGACATCCCTTGTCGATGTTCAACAGATGAGCAAATCGTTCCAATCCCATCAAGTTTTGTCAGAGATTTCGCTATCGATTGAAAAAGGAGAATTCGTTTCTATTCTTGGCGAGAGTGGTTGTGGTAAAAGTACGCTTCTCAATGTGATCGGTGGGTTTGAGGCACCAACATCCGGTGCTGTGCACCTTGATGAAAAACCGGTAGAGCGTCCGAGCCGTCGCGCCATCATGCTATTTCAACATTACGGGCTTCTTCCGTGGCGAACGGTACAAAAGAATGTCGAGTTCGCGTTGGAGTCGGAAGTTCCATCCAAAGAAGAACGCCGGACGCGAGCGGAACAGTATCTAGAGCTAGTCGGGCTGAGTAGCAGTGCTAACCAGTTCCCGTCCCAGTTGTCAGGAGGAATGCAGCAGCGAGTGGCGATTGCGCGAGCGTTGGCTATTCAGCCGGAACTTATCTTAATGGACGAACCATTTGCCGCGCTCGATACATTTAATCGCTACCACCTCCAAGATGAGTTGCTCCGCATTCAGCAACAAGAGGAGACGACGGTTGCCCTTGTCACCCATGATATTGATGAAGCTGTGTACCTATCAGACCGGATCATCATTATGGACCGAAATCCTGGCACGATTCGCAGAACAATCAACATCACGTTCCGCGGCCAAGAGATCGAAGCCATGGCGATTTTCAATATTTTCGAAAGCTAATTTTTGATACGTTTCATTTTGGTAGAACCGAAATTGATTCTGATTATCACATCTAGGGGGACCATGATGCCACGCCAATACTATGCAATCCCAGCGATATTGCTTCTCGTTTCGGCTATTGTGATGAGTGGGTGCCAGCAACGTGAAGCGGCTGCAGACAACACGATTAAGGTAGGCTATCTGCTATCACTCATGCAGCCCCCCTATACATCGCCAACGAACAGCAAGAACAATTCATGCAAGACGCAGACATCGAACTCATCCGCTTTGGAACGTGGATTGACCTAATGGACGCGCTGAACAGTGGCAGAATTGACGGTGCATCCGTACTCTTTCCACTTGCGATGAAAGCCCGTGAAAAAGGGATTGACATCAAAGCAACGGCACTCGGCCATGAAGACGGGAATGCCATCATCGCCAGTCACGACATTCAACAAGTAGAAGACCTGCACGGCAAGACCGTCGCCATACCGCACACCTTGTCTACGCACAACTTGTTACTCGATAAAATGTTAGAGAATGCAGATATGGCTTATGACGATGTAAACGTTGTGGAGATGCCGCCAGCAGAAATGCCTGCCGCGCTCTCAGAAGGTCGAATTGAAAGCTATATCGTTGCCGAGCCGTTTGGGGCGATTGGCGTCACGCTAGACGTCGGCCATGTGCTCGGTCAATCTCATCAACTTTGGCCAGGGTGCTTATGTTGTGCAATGGTATTCAGACAGAGCTTTTTAGAAGATCGCCCAGAGTTAGCCAAACAATTTATGGAAGGCTATGTACAAGCAGGCGAACATGCTGAAGATGATCTTGATGCTCACCTCGCTTACTTGAATGTGGAAGAAGAAGCTTTGGAATTGTCACTAGAATGGATATCCTATGAAAACTTGAAAGTGAATCGTGAGGATTATGATTATATGACGGAGCGGGTGCTCGATTTAAACTTGATGGAGCAGCCACCATCTTATGAAGAGTTTGTTGATACGTCACTACTTGAGGAGATCCAACGTCGCCCATGAAGAAACTTGTAAATATTCTTATCACGTTTACGCTCGTTGTCATCGTGTGGCAACTCGTTATTTGGATTGGAGATTACGAAGAAGCGCTTTTGCCATCTCCATTGCGGGTTGGAGAAGGAATCGTCAGCATGACGCTGGATGGCACGCTGTTTGAACATATGGTCGTCAGTTTGTACCGGTTCTTTACTGGATATGGCCTTGCCGTCGTCGTCGCCATCGTGCTCGGATTAATTTTAGGTCGTTCCCCAAGACTATGGGGGGTTGCTGACCCAATTGTGCAAGTGTTACGGCCAGTTGCTCCCGTTGCTTGGACACCGTTTATCGTGCTTTGGTTCGGAATTGGGAGCATGCCGGCCATTGTAATTATCTTTATCGCAGCGTTCTTTCCTGTGCTTCTTTCTACCGTCTCTGCCGTAAAGAAAGTGGATGCAACGTATTTGAAGCTTGCCGAGAACCTAGAAGTAAGGCAGCCGGCACTCATGTATAAAGTGATTCTTCCTGCTGCGTTCCCCGGCATTGCCAATGGCCTTCACCTTGCAGTCGGGACTGCGTGGATCTTCCTCGTTGCCGGGGAAATGGTCGGGGCACAGTCAGGACTTGGGTATCTCATCATTGATGCGAGAAACGCTTTGGACCTTGATCTCGTGCTTGCAGGCATTGTATTTATTGGCGTACTTGGCTTAGCCATCGATAAACTAATCGGGCTGTTTGAAACATGGGTTGGGAAACAGTGGGGATTCAACCGCTAGTTTGCCGTTCGTACGGCAGCACTTGCAATTGGTCAGATGGAATTCGCTCACCACTCTCACGATCAAAAAAACCAATGCTCACTTCTTGACCGGTCTGTTCGTCAACGAGCTTCTTATAACATTTGTCCAAGTGGTCTCGTCCCCAGAGCAGAAATGCATGAAAAACGGGCTCAAGTGCTCGCCCTTTTTCGGTGAGTGCATACTGATAGCGTGGAGGGTGTTTGCTGTACAGCTCAGATGTGACCATTCCTTCTGCTTCCAACGTCTTAAGTCGAGTTGATAAAAGGTTTGCCGAAACCGTTTCAAGATTATGCTTAATATCATTAAAGGTCTTGTTTCCGATAAGAATTTCATGAATGATGAGAAGCGTCCAGCGATCGCCGACGATGTTCAGTGTTTGTGCAATGTTACATGGAAGTGGGTAACGTTCTTTCATCACATTTCCTCCTTTTGTTTCGTAAGTATAACATAGAGTATACTAAGTTGATTTTTTTAACTAAGTATAATAAAATAACTATAAACAATAAAGGAGTGACGAACAAATGGCATTATTTTTAGTTGAAGCGACATTAGATAAATCTGGTGAGAACAAGTCAGCTGTAGAAGCAGCTGTAGCAACATTACATCTAGACGAGGGGCAACTCATTGAAGTACAAGTCGCTAGCGACTTTAAGAAAGTGTACGTCATTGTTGAAGCGAACAAAGAAGAGGAGATTCAGCCTGCATTTTCAGGTGAAGCATTTACGGTTCAGACGGTGAAAGAAGTGCGAATCGTCGGGCAAGAGCTAGAAGATGTGAAGAAAAATGCGGGACAAATCAATTATCTTGTGGAGTGGAATTTCCCTGCAGACTTAACGATGGACCAATACTTGGCACGCAAAAAGAAAAACTCTGTGCACTATGCGGAAGTACCAGAAGTCGAATTTCAGCGCACGTATGTATGTGAAGATATGACAAAATGTTTATGTTTTTATGATGCCCCTGACGATGATGCAGTGAAACGTGCAAGGGAAGCGGTAAGCGCACCTGTTAGCTCGATCACAAAACTATCTAGAGATTAATAGGAGGAGAAGCACATGCTTGAGCAATGGTTGAAAAAAACATTAAAGCCACTCGTGCAAGACATCGATATGGAAGGACTGTATCCAGATCAAATCTTACGAGGGCTTGGAGAGCATGGGTGCTTCTCTTCGCAGGATCGCTCTTATTTAGAAACCGTTCAACAAGAAGTCGAAACGGTGAAGGTCGTTTCAAAGTTTTGCATGACGACAGGGTTTATTGCCTGGTGCCACCTTGCGTTGCTCACATACGTTCGTCATACGAGTAATGAAGCGCTAAAGCAGCAGTTTCTTCCTGGATTAGAGCGTGGAGACATTCTCGGTGGAACGGGTCTTTCCAACCCGATGAAACATTTTGCCGGTTTAGAGCCTTTGCACCTGTCAGCGAAACCGGTCGGTGAAAACTACGAAGTATCCGGTACGTTGCCGTCTGTTTCAAACCTTGGCCCAAACCATTGGTTTGGCGCAGTCGCTCGTGTCGAAGGCGAAGACCGAAACATCATGATTTTAGTAAATTGCTCGAGTGAAAATGTTCGCTTGAAAGAAAAGAAAGATTATTTAGGCATTAATGGAAGTGCCACCTATGCTGTTCGGTTTTCTGAGCAAGTCATTCCTGCGGAGCACATATTAGCAGAGGATGCCGATGCTTTTGTGGCAACGATCCGACCGTACTTCCTCGTGTACCAGATTCCGCTAGGGTTTGGGGTAATGGAAGCGGCGATTGCGGCGGTTAAAAGCGCAAACAGCAAACAAAATGGCTGCAACGAATATTTGAGCGAGCAGCCAGACACGATTAGCGCCTTATTAAAAGAGCAAGAAGCTACGCTTTCTAATCAGTTTGCGAACAAGGATGAGCTCTATTGGGAGGCACTATTGCCAATTAGAAAAGCGAGTGCAGAAGGGGCCATTTTAGCTGCGCACATGACGATGCTCCACGTCGGAGGTCCTGCGTATACAAAGAAAAGTCACCCCGCAAGAAGGTTGAGAGAAGCTATTTTCTAGTCAATCTAACCCCGACCATCCGTCATTTAGAGAAAATGATGGACAATACTGAAACCCGCGTAGCCAAATGATTGGCTGCGCGGGTTTTTTTAAGGAGTGTGACTCAAGTCGCAGAGAAATCTCAAAACATTCGATCCTTTGATTCATATTTCGACATCGATGTGGTAAAATTAAGCATTGATGACTGTGAATGTGAGCGTAAGGGAACACTATTATACATATATTGACATTTTATTTGAGAGGAAGGTGCCAAATGTTTGGCAGAGATATTGGAATTGACCTAGGAACGGCAAATGTGCTCATGCACATTAAAGGGCGCGGCATCGTGCTTAATGAACCTTCAGTTGTAGCAATTGATAAAGGAACGGGGAAAGCGCTAGCCGTCGGTGAAGAAGCCTTTCGCATGGTCGGGAGAACCCCTGGCAACATTGTCGCCCTTCGTCCGATGAAAGACGGCGTCATTGCTGATTTTAATTTGACCGAGGCAATGCTTCGCCACTTCTTAGCGAAAGTGAACGTCAAATCGTCATTCGTAAAACCCCGGATTTTAATTTGCTGTCCGACAGATATTACATCAGTGGAACAAAAGGCCATTCGTGAGACGGTTGAAAAGAGCGGTGGCAAGAACGTGTACTTAGAAGAAGAGCCGAAAGTGGCAGCGATTGGTGCGGGTATGGATATTTTCCAACCGAGCGGCAACATGGTCGTTGACATAGGCGGGGGGACGACAGACGTCGCTGTCTTATCAATGGGTGGTATTGTCACGTCGAAGTCAATCAAAACGGCTGGCGATCAGTTTGACAGCGACATTCTTGCGTATATTAAGAGAAAATACAAGTTACTTATCGGTGAACGAACGGCTGAAGATATTAAGAAAAATGTGGCGACCGTCTCGCCTAGCGGTCGGGACGAGCAAATGGACATTCGCGGGCGGGATATGGTGAGCGGGCTTCCGCAAACAATTACGGTTAATTCTAGTGAGATTAAAGAAGCATTAAGCGAGTCGGTTTCAAACATTGTGGCCGCTGCGAAGTTCGTATTGGAGCAAACACCTCCTGAGCTTTCAGCCGACATCATTGATCGAGGCGTTATTCTTACCGGAGGAGGAGCCTTCTTCACGGTATGGACACACTGCTGACAGATGAATTAAAAGTGCCGGTACTCATTGCCGAGGAGCCGATGCACTGTGTGGCCATAGGTACGGGAATTATTCTTGAGAATTTGGATAAGATGTCGACGCGCTTAAAGGCATAATACGAGAGGGGAAGCGGACTATGATTCGTGGGTATTATCAAGCGGCTTCAGGGATGATTACACAGCAACGCCGAACGGAAATGTTGAACGACAACTTGGCCAATGTGAATACACCAGGGCACAAAGCGGACTACGCAGGCATTCGCTCGTTTCCGAACATGCTTATCCAAGCGATGAATACCGGTCAGAGGCAACCGGTCGGGGAACTTTCGACAGGTGTTTATATGCAGGAGCGAACGCCGGATTATCGTCAAGGAGACTTGCAAGAGACTGGAACGAGTACGGATGTTGCGCTATTACAAGGCTTCGTTGATGGTGGGGGCTTGTTCTTTGCTGTAGCAGGTGAAGATGGAGAAACTGCCTACACGCGAAACGGTAATTTCGCCGTTGATGGGGAAGGCTATTTAACGACGAGTGCAGGGCATCGTTTGCTCGGTAATGATGGTGAAGCAATGCTTGTCACGAATGAATGGTTTCAGATGAATGAGACGGGGGAGATTACCGACCAAGAAGGGAATGCGGTCGGTCAGTTGGACGTTCGTTTTGCAGAAGACCCGAACGATTTGGTGAAAGCCGGTGAGAGCCTTTTGACGACAGCGGGCGGAGAATTGCCAAGCGCAATCGGCAATGCTGATCTCCCATATTCGTTGCAACAAGGGTTTGTTGAACGATCCAATGTGGACCCGATGACGACGATGACGGATATGATGACCGCTTATCGACAGTTTGAAGCGAATCAAACTGTACTTCAAGCATATGACCAGAATTTACAACGGGCAGCAAACGACATCGGTCGACTTGGGTAGCCATATTTCCCGGGAATGATGTCGGAAATGGGGGGAGCGACGAAATGATTTCATCAACGGTTTCCATGGGTCAGTTGCAACAAGGCATTGATACAATTTCTCATAACTTAGCGAATATGAACCGAACAGGCTATCAAAGAAGAGAGAGCTCTTTTGCCGATATGCTTTATCAACAAGTGAACAATCAAACCGTTCCACAACCAGAAGGTACACGTTACACACCGGAAGGGATTCGCGTCGGTACAGGGGCTGGATTAGCGCAAACGGCGATGCGTTTTGAGCAAGGATCGATTCACCAGAGTGGGCGTAGTCTTGACTTTGCACTCACGCAACCTGGACAGTTCTTCCCTGTGGAGCGAGATGGTGAGACGTACTTAACGCGTGACGGCGCTTTTTATTTAACAGAATCAGCAGCAGGAGCGTGGCAGCTCGTGACGAGAAACGGGGAAGCGCTGCTTGATGCGGATGGCAACGCAATGACTGTGCCTGGAGAGGCCGTTGATTTCACGTTGCAGCCAGATGGAACATTAAACGCACAGTTAAATGATGGAACAGAAGTAGCAATTGGCACGCTAAGTGTAGCGAATGTGAGTAAGCCGCAATTACTCGAAGCGATTGGCAATAATTTATTTGCAATTCCGGACGTGGATGCGCTTGATCTTGCCATTGGTGATGTACTAGAATATGAAGCGGCGACAAGTGAATCGGTTGTTCAAGGCGCGTTAGAACAATCGAATGTAGATATGGCTATGGAAATGGTGAAACTGATGGAGATGCAACGTCTATATAGCATGCATTCTCGTTCATTAAGTCAGTCTGACCAAATGATGGGCCTTGTGAACAGTTTACGTTAATGTAGTGCCTAGAGCGTAAGGAGTATTCCATGACTGAGCAATCGACGGATGAATCAATGGAAGAGAACGACAAAAAACAAACCCGTAAAGAGCGAAGAAAAGAAAAGCGAGCGGAAAAGAGAGGCAGAAGAATTCGGGCTTTCCCAATCTGGCTTCGCTTACTAATCGTTGCACTTTTATTCATTGTTGCCCTCGTTCTCGGCTTGCTCTTTGGTTATAATATCATTGGAGGTAGTGAAGGTTTTGATATCTTGCAATGGGAGACATGGACAGACCTCTATGACTATATTAACGGCTAAAGGATGTTGAACAGATGCTATCAATTGAAGAAATTAAAGAGATCATCCCCCACCGCTACCCGTTTTTACTCATTGATCGGGTAACAGAACTGCAAGCGGGAGAAAGTTGCACAGCGATTAAGAATGTGAGTGCAAATGAGGAGTTTTTTAACGGTCATTTTCCTGATTTTCCACTTATGCCTGGCGTGTTAATCGTTGAGGCACTTGCGCAAACTGGAGCAGTTGCCCTATTAAAGCATGAGAATTTTGCAGGTAAACTGGCTGTGTTTGCAGGAATTGATAACTGTAGGTTTAAAGGGCAAGTGAAACCTGGCGATCAATTAAAACTGGAAACTACACTTACACGGGTGAGAGGTTCGATCGGTAAAGGTCACGGAGTCGCAAGTGTGGACGGACAAACCGTAGCCGAATTAGATTTGATGTTTGCCATCACAGATAAAGATTCATAATTGCGAAGGAGCCGACACCGGTTCCTTTTTTATATGATGAAAGTAAAGATTCACAAATAAGACATGAATACGTTTAAATTGTGTAGTAAAATGGGCGAATTGTAAGAATCGGATGACATTGTGAGACATTGTCTAAACACATTCAAAAATGAACGCAATTCATAGACGAGGTAGGATTAGGCTGATAAGATGTACACAGTTGATCAACAGATCAGCACGAGAAACTCAAACTCTTACATTTAAAGGGGAAATTAACAATGAATAAAAAATTACTATATGGTGCACTTTCTTCAATCCTAGCTGTCGGTATGCTTGCTGCATGTGGCGACGACGCTGAAGAGCCAGCAGACGAGAACGGTACAGACGACGTAGAAGTTGACGGTGACGACGACATGGACACTGAAGACGACTTGGACATTGACGAAGAGCCAATGGACGAAGAAGAAGACGACATGGGCATGGACGAAGATGAAGACATGGATGCTGACGAAGATGCAGATGCTGACGCAGACATGGACGATGAAGACGAAGACACTGACGCGTAAGTGTCATAAAAAGGCTGCCTAACGGTAGCCTTTTTTTTATGGAAAAACACGGTTATCATTTTAACGTTTTGTGAGATAATATAAACGCTAATCTGGATCGTTGAACGAGGTGCGTAACAAACATGACGTGGGATGTATTAAATGTAATTGGAACACTGGCGTTCGCGCTTAGTGGTGTGGTCGTCGCTATGGAAGAGCGATACGATCTAATGGGTGTGTATATTCTCGGATTTGTGACGGCATTTGGCGGGGGAGCCATTCGAAATTTATTGATCGGTGTACCTGTCACAGCTTTGTGGGATCAAGGTATGTTGTTTATTATTGCTTTCGTCGCGATTACGATTTTATTTGTTTTTCCACGCTTTTTAAGCCGTAGGGGCTCGATGTGGGGTGTGTTCTTTGATGCAATTGGCTTAGCGGCGTTTGCCGCACAAGGAGCCATCTTTGCAAACAGCATGGGCCTGCCCGTCAGTGCTGCCATTGCAGCAGCGGCGCTTACAGGCACTGGTGGTGGAATGGTCCGTGATTTGTTAGCTGGAAGAAGGCCGCTGTTTTTACAAAAAGAAATTTACATTGCGTGGACTTTAATTGCAGGAGTGCCCATCGGATTAGGTTGGGTGTCACATCCGATCGGTTATTTTGTCGTGGTTGTGCTAATTGTCACCCTTCGAATGCTCAGCGTGCGTTATCAATGGCGTTTACCGTCCCGACAACTAGGTACTTCGTAGTGCCTAGTGTCAATATGGACTATATACCAATTTTGGCGATTTTTACAGTTCATTCTAGCTTTAATAAGTATAAAGTAGTAAAATACATATACTATTTGTTTCCTCATTCCTTGCAATCTAATCATAACCACATATGAAGTTAGGAGGCTAGAATGGCAGTTAGCACGATGGGCAAATTTTTTGTCACTTCAGCCACAGTTACAGGGGCTGTATTAACCGTTCCGATGATCGCCGACGCCGCTTTGGAGAACCAAGTGCTCCGATTTGGCCAACAATCCGAGGATGTTAAACATCTCCAAACATTACTTAAAGAAAAAGGATATTTTACATATCAAACCGCAACAGGCTATTATGGTGACGTGACCGTTCGGGCCGTTCGCCAATTCCAAGGGGATCATAACCTTGTTGTAGACGGTATTGCCGGCCCCAATACGATTGGTGCCTTACTAAAAGACCAACCACGCCAGCAAGTACAAGCCGTTAGTACGAATTCGAGTCGTTCATCTGGAATGCTTCGTTCTGGAAGCAAAGGCGAATCTGTCAGTCAGTTACAGCGACAGCTTCGAGATCTCGGCCACTTCTCATCAACAGTTGATGGTCACTTTGGCCGCGTCACGGAAGCTGCAGTCAGAGACTTCCAACGCTCACATGGCTTAGTGCCGACGGCATCGTCGGACCGAAAACCGACCGCCAGCTTCAAGTCGTACAAGCCGCTGACAACCCGAACCGTAATACAAACAGTGGGCAGTCCGAAACCCGGCCTTCCTCATCATCTTCGGGGCTTTTATCACCAGGTGATCGTGGCAACAGCGTATCCGTTCTTCAGCAACAATTGAAAGACCTAGGTTATTACAGTCATGCCGTTACTGGCACCTTCGGTCCTATTACCGAACGCGCTGTTCGCGACTTTCAACGCAACAATCGCATCGGAGTCGACGGGCTCGTTGGACCACAAACCACCGCACGCTCTCTGACAGTCCGAAGCGAGCAGGGGAAAGCGCAGGTTCGGGCTCAGGCTCGACGCCAACGCCATCTAATGCCGTTCTTCGCCAAGGCGCACAAGGACAAGCAGTGACGAACTTGCAACAACAATTGCGAGACAACGGCTACATGAATATCGCACCAACTGGAGTATTCGGTGACCTTACATACCAAGCCGTTCGTAAGTTTCAACGAGACAAAGGCCTCGTCGTCGACGGCATCGCTGGTCCCGCTACATTTGGCGCTTTAAATGGAAACACCGGTAGTGCAAAACCCGCCCCGCCACCAAGCAGTGGAGGGAATAGCGGCAGTGGCTCCTTTAGTCTCACAGAATTAGTGAACACAGCATCGCAATACATAGGAACACCATATGTGTGGGGAGGGACAACCCCTTCTGGCTTTGACTGTTCAGGATTTATCCAATATGTATTCAACAAAAGTGGTGTAAACACCCCACGGACCGTTGCACAAATGTTCGCATCAGGAAGCTCGGTCAGCTCACCAAGTGTTGGCGACATCGTCTTTTTCGACACAACTGGTGGACCGTCCCACGCTGGCATCTATATCGGCGGTAACAAATTCGTTCATGCAGGCAGCTCTACCGGCGTAACCGTTGCCGACCTGAACAACAGCTATTGGAGCCCGCGCTACCTCGGTGCAAAACGTCTACACTAAAACGAACGTCCCATTATTGGGGGCGTTTTTTCGTTGCAATTAAGGTCGGTGTCCCGAGCAACGCACCGAGGGAAGTAGAGTACTTTAGCAGAGGCGCGTGCCCGGTTGCCATAGGTGGACGGGCGGGGCTGCGCGTGAGTTTATGCCATCTGCGCGCAGATCAAGCCAAGCGAAACCGGTCTCGCGCCGACGGAATGTTGGAACTGTGGAGTGGAGATCTGAGATTCTGCGCGACACGCTTACTCGCAATTAAAGTTTGGCACATACGAGAGATTGCTCAAAACGTGACGTTTCTATTATTCAGAATATACAACCATTCGTGTATAATGAGCGAAAATGATGGGTGAGGGGGAAACGTGATGGAGGGCAATCGCTT
This sequence comes from Geomicrobium sp. JCM 19037, assembly GCF_000698105.1. Lineage (NCBI taxonomy): Bacteria > Bacillati > Bacillota > Bacilli > Caryophanales > Geomicrobium > Geomicrobium sp. JCM 19037. Next base: position 27,743 of record NZ_BAWZ01000029.1, read on the forward strand.
AGGAAACCGTACGTTAGATACAATTGAGAAGTTGGGCAACAAGTTGCCGCACCCGTTTATGCTGTTTGTGTATTTTATTGTGGCAATCATACTTACGTCATTTATCATAAGTTTCTTTGACGTGGCGTTTCAGGATCCGGAATCAGGAGATATGATTGAGATTAACAACATGCTATCAGCTGACGGTATTGAGTACATATTTTCCTCGATGCTCGATAACTTCACTGGATTTACGCCGCTCGGCACTGTTCTAAGCTTGATGCTCGGCATCGGGCTTGCTCAGAAGGTTGGCTTGATGGAATCGTTCATGAAAAAGACGATTACGAATGCGCCGAAACAGCTCGTCACATATGCCGTTGTGTTTGCCGGGATCCTTGGTAACCTCGCTTCTGACGCGGCTTTCGTGATTATCCCTCCGCTCGCGGCGATGGTTTTCTATTCCATAGGACGCCACCCGGTCGCCGGCCTCGCCGCAGGCTTTGCGGGTGTTGGCGCTGGCTTTACTGCCAACTTCCTAATCACCGGAACGGACGCCTGTTGGCTGGCGTATCGACCGAAGTGGCGCAAACCATCAACGAAGATCTCTTTGTCACACCGGTTGATAATTATTTCTTCATGGTTGTGTCGGTGTTTATGCTCATTTTCGTTGCCGTTTGGATTACCGAGAAGGTGACCGTGCCGCGGCTCGGCAAATACGACCCGAAGTATGCAGAAGATGGAGTGCTCGACCAGAAAGTCGAGGAAATCACACCTGAAATCAATCGCGGCTCCGGAACGCACTTATTGCTGGTGCGTTGTATATTGGTGTCGCCGCCCTCTTAATCCTGCCGCCCAACGCGATCCTCAGGGCGGACGACGGGTCAATGGTTCCCTCCCCGTTCTTCGATAACATCGTGCCGATTAACCTGTTGTTCTTTCTCGTCGTCTCCATTACGTATGGGGTCACGGTGAAAGAGATAACAGCTGCGCGTGATGTGCCTGAGAAGATGGCCGCTGCGATGAAAGATATGAGTGGCTTTATCGTGTTAATCTTCGCGGCTTCTCAGTTTATTGCGTACTTCGATTATACGAATATTGGGGCGTGGATTGCGGTGAGTGGGGCTTCGGCACTCGAAAGCATGAACTTTACGGGGCTGCCGGTCATCGTTTTGTTCATCTTGTTTACGACGATGTTAAACATGTTTATTTTCAGTGGGTCTGCGCAATGGGCGCTCATGGCACCGGTGTTTATTCCGTTGTTCGTCTATTTGAATTATGACCCTGCGTACATTCAACTCGCATACCGGATTAGAGATTCCTCAACGAATATCATTACACCGATGAACGTACGTGCCGATGGTGCTCGCCTTTTTGAAACAGTACGACACACGGGCAGGGTTTGGGACGTTATTTTCCATTATGATTCCGTATACGATCGTCATTTTGACATTGTGGATTATTATGTTTGTCGTCTGGTCCCTGTTAGGGTTGCCGATTGGACCGGGGTCGGGAATGCATATTCAGTAAAGGAGGAAGGGAAATGGAACTTCCAAAGATCGGAAGGCCGGCAACGAGTGCTCTTACTACGTGGGTATCTATACTCTTGAACAAGTGAGCGAACATACACAAAAAGAAATTGTGGCAATGCACGGCGTTGGCCCGAAAGCAATTCGAATTTTGAGCGAAACATTGGAAGAAGCCAGTATGATGTGGAAAGGGTAGCCTATCCGTAGATTTATATTTCATGATACTTTCAAGGAAGTTATTCTTGGCTCAGTGGCGGGCTCCTATGTTATACTACACGAATAATTCAGCAATTGATGAGTAAGGAGTGACGATTTGTATGAACTTTACGTGGGACGCAATGCTTTCACTAGCCATTGAAGTTGTAGCCATTATTATCATCTATTTGATCGTCCGAGCTGTTGGAAACTCCGTCATTAGCCGTACGTTTAAGAAGGCGGCGGAGAAGAAAGGAACCCAAGCCGGTCGAGCCAAAACGTTAAGTAACATCATTAAAAGTGTATTCGGTTACGCTACTTTGTTTATTTTCATCCTCGTCATGCTTGGTGCATTTGACATTGATATTATGCCGCTCATTGCAGGTGCGGGTGTGATTGGTCTTGCCGTTGCATTCGGTGCTCAAGGTCTTGTGAGCGACATTGTGACGGGCTTCTTCTTGCTTCTTGAAAAGCAAATTGATGTTGAAGATTATGTGACGATTGCAGGACTCGACGGGATTGTTGAAGAAGTAGGGCTTAGAACGACGCGTATCCGTGGGTTCGATGGAACACTTCACTTCATCCCGAACCGCGACATCACGAGTGTGAGTAACCATTCCCGCGGGAACATGGAAGCCTTTATCGATATCGGCATCTCCTTCAACGACAACATCAACGAAGCGATGGCCGTTTTGCAAACCGCCACAAAGAAACTGTATGAAGAAGACGAGAACATCGTCGAAGAACCATACGTGCTTGGTGTGACGAGCTTCGATGAATACGACATGAAGATTCGCATCCTCACGTACACGACCAACATGAACCAATGGGCCGTCGAACGTAAACTCCGCCAAGTGTGTAAAGAAGCACTGGACGAAGCGGGAATTCATATTCCGCTACCGCAACAAATCTATACCGACCATAAGGCAAACGGATAAGGGAGCAGGAATGAATTGGATGCCTTGCAAATGTTGAGGAACTTCCTCATCGCGTTCATCATCCTCATGACGTTAATTGTCATTGTCCTGATCATTTTAGCGGTCGTTGATCCAACAGAGCATACCATGCCGACCGGCACCATGATGAGCGTGTCCATCGGCGCCTTACTGTTCGTCATCAACAACCGCCTGATCCGCAAACAAGAAAAGAAGCTGCCCAAATGAAGGCAGCTTCTTTTCTTGTGCGCACTTGTTGAAGAGCTAGAGTGATGGCGGCGGGGGTCACTGCAAAAACCTTTGAAGTGGTGTGAACGATCGATACCCCTGCCCCGCCCGAAATGCCAGCAAGCTATCGGCGCGAGCCGCGCCGAGTGAGTGCAGTTTTGTTCGGCCCCGCCGGGGCCGACATGTCGTTAGTTATTTGGCTGTGATCGGCGCTCAAGTTTGGCGAAATTAGCGTGAAAATCGTTAAACTAGGCAAACTTGAGCGCAGAAAGCATGAACTAGCGCGCAGAATGGCCGTCCCTCGTACTCCCACGCCTGTATTTTGCCCGCAACGCAAAAAATACCGACCCTACGCAGGGTCGGTATTATCATTGGCTATAGGCGTCAACAGCGCGTAAGATGGAGCGCGCGCTTTGGTCGCGCATGAGGTCGGTTTGTTGCAACGAAGCATCCCCAGAGTTGGTCATAAAGCCGAACTCGACGAGAGCTGCAGGCATTTGAGTGTTTGTGAGCACCCTGAAAGCACTTCCGCGAATCCCGCGATCACGCATCAGCACTTCGGAAACCGCCATCTGTTGCAGAGTACGTGCCAACTCTTTGCTTTGCGAGCTTCCGTGCATATAGAACGTCTCGATGCCGTTTGCTTGTACTTCGAAAGAGGCGTTGGCATGGATGCTGATGAACACATCTGCGGACTGACGGTTCGCAAACGCCGCTCGGTCCTCCAAACCAACATACGTATCGCCTGTTCTAGTGAGTGATACGTCATATCCGGCAGAAGAAAGGTAGTTTGCCGCCCGCTCGGCAATGTCGAGCGCCAATTCTTTCTCCATTACATCACCGACAATTGCCCCGGGATCGCGGCCGCCATGGCCAGGATCGAGCACGACGCGCTGGACACCTTGCAATGACGCCTCGGGCGCTGGTTCCGGCACGGGTTCTGTGTTAGCTTCAGTGACGGTCTCTTCCTCGTCCACTTCGGAGACGCCGCTCGCAGTAATGAAGTCAAGACTCACATAACCCGCGCGGCCGTTGTATGTAATCTGTCCCCACCCCTCACTAACCTCAAGGTATTCTATCGTTTGTCGGTTGCTGAGTGCCCCGATCACGGGCGCATCTGCATTGGCTGAATCCCGTACATTCAGCGTGCCACTCGTATCCACATACCCAGTTTCGTATGCGTGTGCGTGTAAGGGCATCATCACAAGTATTGAGAAAAATAAGACGATTGCAGTAACGATGGATTTTTGCATATGTGGAAGCCCCTCTCTATCAATCTATCAATTAGGTACGTCTAAGATTACGAGAAAAATGCACCTTGCGTCAAGAACAATTGCTCGCCAAACTTCGGCGAATGATGGAAGAAAAACCCGATGGTGACAGGTTTGTAGAATGTTGCTGGACGGTGATACGTGTGAAATTCAAGAGTAAATGCCTAGACGAATAAGGTTTCTTTTCTATATGTAAGCCCTTACAATATAAACTAAGAACATTTAGTGCAACCGATTGCACCATAAAAGAAGGAGGCGTGAATTTTGAAGAAGATACTCGTAGGGATGCTCGTCCTGGTTCTTGCAGCTTGTGCGCCGGACCGAGAAGAAGAGGCAGTCACAGAAACGCCAGACGGGGAAGCTCCAGAAAAACCAGACACGTTGCACGTATGGATTCACGAAGAAGACGACCACATCGCAGCAATGGAAGAGATCTTCTCCGCGTATACAGAAGAAGCCGGCATCGAGATTGAGTATGCACAAATGTCTGCGATCGACCAATCTGAGAACATTGCGCTAGACGGACCCGCAGGTACAGGGCCCGACATCTATCATATCGCTCACAACGGCATCGGTAGCCAAGCAGCCCAAAACCTCGCCGCCCCGATCGAACTAGATGCCGAGCAAGAGGCGCGGTTTACGGAAGAAAGCATTGAAGGACTCACCTATGAAGGTCAGCTATATGGCATCCCCTTCGTTTCAGAAACGACCGCTTTGCTCGTGAATGAAAACATCGTCAACGAGCTGCCAACGACCGTCGATGAATTAGAAAACATTGCAGAGTCAGAAACCAACGTTTCAAATGATGAGTACGGATTTTTGGCAGATACGACGGAAATGTATTTTGCCTACCCATTCCTTACCGGTTTTGGGGGTTACATCTTTTCTGATGATGGTGACATCGGTCTAAATAATGAAGGAACGGTTCGAGGGGCCGAGCTGCTGCAGAGCTGGCATTCAAACAATTGGATTCCAACGTCCATTGACGGTGAAATTCAAGACGGGCTATTCATTGAAGGGAATGTCGGCGTTTCTTTGACCGGGCCGTGGAACATTCCAAGCTACGCTCGAGGTATTGGGGAAGAAAACTTGCGGTCAGCGCCACTTCCCGAACTGCCAAACGGAGAGATCGCTAGCTCATTCGTAACATTCAAGTCGTGGGTGTTATCGCCGTTTTCCGATGAAGACTACTGGGCCCAAGACTTGATGCACTTCATAACAAACGACACGAATAACATGGAATACTACCGAGAAACGAACGAATTACCTGCCGTCACCCATTTGTTAGAAGACACAGAAATCACTGACGACCCACTAATCCAAGGTTTTGCCGAACAGATCCAGCACGGAACCGCCATGCCAAATACGCCAGAAGCCGACCAAGTGTGGTACCCAATTAACGATGCCCTCCAATTCATCGCTGAAGGTCAAGACATCCAAGAAGTGCTAGACGAAGCCGTTGAACGAATCGAAGAAAACATCGAGATGATGGGCGGATAAAAGATGCGGCTATTAATCACCTCATAGAATGATCTATGAGGTGATTAAAGTTTAAACGATAACCGTAGGTACTTTTGGACAATCGCCGAGTAATCATAGTATAATAACATGACATTTCATATAATTTAGACTTGTTTATCTATTTTTGTTATATCCTGACTAAGGAGTTGGTTCGGTATGCAACTACAAGATCTGCTTCCACTAATGTCAAAGATGTACTTATCTCGAACGGTTGATAGCTTCCTAAAAGATGTAAAGCTTTATGAAGAAGACGAGATGAGAAATATTATTCTAAAGAACATTGAAGAGTTTAGAAACGACAAGAGAGTGAAGAGCAATTTGAACTTCAGGACGACAGATCGCGATATTACGCTTTTGAATCGACTGATACTCAAATGCTTGCTTGGTAGTCAAAACTACATACTCACCGAAAAGCAGTTGCATAAGGAAGTGCTTGATCTTCAATCTCAAATTCTGCATGACAGTCAAGACGAGGATTACATGAATGCCAAAATTGATGCGACCGCAGGTAGAGTGTACACAGCCGTATTAAACACAGCTTGGCTTAAAGACGATGCGCTAAATGAACATGAAATTAACATTCTGTATACGCTTAGGGATGAATTTAATTTGTCCATACGCGATCACTATTTATTGGAAAGTAAAATTGGACGGTTCCCGCGCAAAAATGGAAAACTACATTCGACACAGAACATTGATCAATCACTAAAAGACCTACAGCAAAGGGGGATTGTCGTTCGTATCAAATCAGATGCTCCTTATTACGTCATTCCAAGCGATATTGTAAGAATTGTTCGTTATGAAATGGGTGAAGAATTACGAACAGAGACGTATCAGCAGCTTTTAAAAGATTTAAATTTAACCCAACTAAAGCAAGTTCTTTCATCGATGAATATCAACACAAGTGGTGTTAAGGAAGCTATTATTGAACGAATCATCAAATATAACATTCTGCCTTCGCAAACACTCGCAAACCTAAGCAACACGGAGCTCACGCAATTTTTAAGGTCTAAAGAAGGCGTGAGAATAAGCGGGAACAAAGAAGAAAAAATCCAAAACATCATCGACTACTATGAGAACATTACAACGAAAGCCGACTCAGACCCAACAGATGAGCGGTCTATCTATTATGATTTTATGGATCAACTTGCCTCCAGAAACTACAAGGCTCTACGTGCCAATCGAGTCATTCAGAAAGACGTGAACGTAGAGACTTACTTTGAGCAAGCGACCGAGTACTTGTTTGAAAAGAAACTAGGTTTGCAGCTCGAAGAAATGCCAGGTTCAAAACATACCGACGGAAGAATCAAGTTCGACACAAAATCGGTTATGCTTTGGGATAACAAGAGCACAGAGAAAGCATATACATTCCCTAATGCACACTTTGATCAATTTTTAGGGTACATTCGCTCTGAGAAAATGAGAGTTGCCGTCTTTCTCATTGTTGCTCATGACTTCACGCAAGAAGCGATCAACCAAGCACAAAAGTTAAAAGTCTTCTCTGAGCAAGACACCGGCGTAGCTTTAATTAGAACAGAGGATTTAAAGTACATTGCAGAACATTGGAAAGAGTATTCTGAACAGAAGAAGCCCGAGTTCAACCTTCAAGTATTTAACTTAACGGCAGAGATGAATCGCCAATTACTGACAAATAGAATGGAATGGATCATTAATTAATCGATTCCCCTATTAACTTCACCCCCTAATCTATCGATATTAAGAATAGAGAAGGGGGTTTTTCATTGAAACGGAAATTTACGATATCCCATAAATTTGGTCTTTTGGCAGGCTCCATGATGCTCCTCTTCATGGTCGGAACAGCGGCCATGCTATACATTCAAGTTACATTGAACATGGAAGACGCGATGCAAGATCGGTTGGAAGCTGACTTGTTGCTCGGTTATGAACTGATGGATCAACAATATCGGGGTCCTTGGAACATTGAAGATGATCAGCTATACAAAGGAAATCGCCTCGTCGATAGCAGTATGGTAGAGCACATTGCCGAACTGACAGACGGTGATGCCACGCTATTTATGGAAAATGTGCGTGTCGCAACGACCATTGAAATTGATGGTGAACGGGCTATTGGCACAACCGCGCCCGAGGAAGTCGCCCAGACCGTTCTCGGAGACGGCGAACCGTTCTTCGGTTCAACCGTTGTGGAGGGCGAGCCGTTTCAGACCGCCTACCAACCCATTGAGAATAACAATGGTGAAGTGATCGGCATGTGGTTCGTTGGACAATCTCAGCAGGGGATCGTATCTGCTATTTTAGACAATTTCTTTTGGTTGCTCGTCACTTATGTTGGGGTGATTGTTGTCGTTCTGCCGTGTATTATTTCTTGAATCGCAATCTCAGTCGGCGTTTCAAGAACACGACCGACGTGCTCGCTCTCGCAGGTCAAGGGGATTTCTCACAACCGCTCACCGACGGGTCGCGGGATGAGCTCGGTATGGTGGCAACGAGCTATAATCAAATGCGAGAACAGGTCGAATTGTTGCTTACAAACATTCAAACTACATCGGAACAGGTCGCCTCATCATCAGAGGAGTTGTATGCAAGTGCCGAGGAGCTCGGCGCCGTCTCTGAACATAGTACCGACCTCAATGAGGATGTTGCCAGCAAAGCGGAAACCCAACGCGCCCAGACTCGAGAAGCAACCGCCCGCGCTTCGGACGTAATGGACTTGATGCAAGTGATGAGTACGCGCCTCGGCGAAGTGCGCGACGTGTCGGAGGACACCGAGCGAGAAATAAAAGCTGGCGGGGTCCGCGTGCGCCAGTCGATGGAGAAAATGGAGCTCGTCCAATCTCAGACGCACGCTACGTCCGAGCGATTCGAAGGGTTGAAAAGAGACTCCGCTCGATCGGTGAAATTGTGACGGCCATTTCTGAGTTCGCCGAGCAAACAAACTTGCTCGCCTTAAACGCCTCGATTGAAGCGGCACGGGCAGGAGAGAATGGCAAAGGGTTTGCTGTCGTCGCAAGCGAAGTGAAGCGTCTCGCCGAAGACTCTGCGAAAGCAGCTGAAGAAATTGCCCGCTATATTGGAGACATTCAATCGCAAATCTCCAGCTCAGCAGTTGACATTGAGGGCAGTTTGCGCACTGTCGAACAAGGCCTCGGTGAAGTGAACAATATCGATGAAGCGTTTCGTCGCATCGAGCAGTCCATGCAACAACTGTTCGCCAAAGTTGAAGAAATTAGCGAAGACGGTGGCCGTGTCACTACCGAAACTGTGCTCACCGACGATGCCATCCAAAACGTTGCTCGTGACATCGAAGCCATCGCAGGCATCACCCAACAAGTTGCCGCCTCATCCGAGGAGCAACATGCTTCAAGTGAAGAAGTCGCCAGCGCCGCCGAGTCCTTGGCTCAATCCGCGCAGCAGTTAAAAGAGCAAACAGCAGCGTTTCGGTTTTAGCGCGAGCTGCTGAAGTGGTGGTCGTTTGTCGGCCCCACTGGGGCCGACAGGTTGCTCGGTATTTGGCAGCATACCCAAACTGCGCGCGAGTTGACATGTGTTGCGCGCAAGTTACCTGAAATGGGTGGGGATTCTACGAAATTGAGCAAACATGCGCACAGTTGGTCTGAACTTGCGCGTAGATTGGCGCGTACCTGTGCGTCAAGAACTCGAAATGCTGTCGGCGCGAGTCGCGCGAACCGACACCGGTTTCCCTTCGGCCCGACTGGGGCTGACAGGTTGCTGGCACCTCAACCTGCAATCTGTGCTGGAGGTTCGTTAGGGAGCTTGGTTAAAGGTGTCAACAGCATTTTTTGAGACTTCGCCGTTGTGGATGTGTGCAGTAAGGTATTGAACGAAGGCTTTAACGACGGGTGATTCCAAAGAGTCTTCTGAGTAAATCATCCATGTTTTACGGATAAGGTCTTCATCATTAATCTTTAAATTGTACGTGAAGAATTGATCTTTTGGTTGCAAACAGATTCCTGGAATGATTCCATAGCCTAATCCGTGTCGAACCATCTCTTTACATGTTTCGATTCTGTCTACGTCCATAACGATCTGCGGTGGCAGTTTGAAATTGTTGTTCCACCAGTCTTTAATCATTAATTCAAGCAATGGATCTGTCCTAAAAGAGATTCGTTTCATGTCCGGAAGTTTTTTTATATCGATCTTATCTTTTGAAATGAGGCATACATTCTCTTTACTTATGAGAATACTATTCGCTTTCCAATCATAGCCTCCACGGATAATGCCAATGTGTATTTTTCATCTTCCAATTTCTTTAAGATGGCAGAACTCCAGCCTGTCGTTACTTCCACTTGTATGTTCGGAAATTCTTCCATAAATTTCTTTAATATTTCTGGCAACCGGTAATAAGAAAAGGTGCTAGATACGCCAAGCGCAAATTTCCTTGAATTTTTTTGCCCATATTCAGCAACCAATCCTTCGTTTTTTCCAACTCACGGCTCATCTTCTCAAAGTAATGAACAAGGTACTCCCCCTCACTCGTGAATTTCAATCCTTTATTACTGCGTTTCGCAATTTCAATACCGAATTCACGTTCAATGCTTGAAAGACGATAGGTGATTGCGGGTTGGGAGATGTATAACATTTCCGCAGTCTTCGTAATGCTTTTAACCTCATACAATGTCTGTAACAAAATCCAGTCTTTCTCATTCATTTTGTTGCCTCCCTTTTTGATCAATCTGAAAAACATCGGAAAGCGAACGACTATTCCGACATTTATATTATGCATGAGAAATCTCTTGTTATTTAATTCGAGAATAATAATTACTAATATATATTTTCTAACATAGTAAAGAAAACATAAGGAAGGCACTAATATAGGGCGATGAGATGTTTCAGAAGTATATAAAAAATTTTTATAATAGTATATAGAATATATGTATTTTCATTCTTCACCTCGGTTAATTATAATTTTACTAACCTATTTAGAAGAAGGAGGTGGAAAGATTGAAAGAAGTTTATCAGTATATCGAAGATCATCAAGACCGGTATATTCATTGGTTGCAAGAACTATGTCGCCAACCAAGTGTTTCAGCCCAAAATCGCGGAATGGAGGAATGCGCACAATTAGTATCATCCTATCTTCAACATATTTGTGCATCACCAGAGCAAATATCCACGCCAGGGTATCCGGTTATTTATGGCGAGATTAATGAAAATCAATCAAGAACCCTCTCTTTCTATAACCATTATGACGTACAGCCAGAAGACCCTATGGATCAGTGGACGAACGGACCGTTTGCTGCACACATTCAGGACGGGCGTATCTGGGCACGGGGTGTTGCCGATAACAAAGGGTCTCTACTTTCTAGAATCTGCGCAGTAGATGCCTACCAACAAGTGCACGGTAAACTTCCTATCAATGTAAAATTTATTATTGAAGGAGAAGAAGAAATTGGCAGTCCCAACCTTGGTGATTTTGCAGAGAAATACAAGGAAAAAATTAAGGCAGACGCTTGCATCTGGGAAAATGGGTATAAAAACACTGATGGGAGTTTGCAAGTTCGATTAGGTGTAAAGGGCATGCTGTATTTGGAATTACAAGTACAAGGGGCCAATACAGATATGCATTCTTCCAATGCAGCGATCATTCTCAACCCAGCATGGCGGTTAGTGTGGGCATTATCCACGTTAAAGGACGAAAATGAAAAGATACTCATTCCTGGATTTTACGACGGGGTACAAGCGCCTAACGAGAGTGAGAACCAGCTATTGGAAGACATGGTTTATCAAGAGCACGAAACATTGAAACAACTAGGATTAAATGAATTCCTTCTATCGCTTTCCGGTAACGCATTGAAAGAAAAGTTGTTATTCCAGCCAACGTGCACCATTTGTGGGATGGAAGCTGGTTACACAGGTGACGGATCGAAAACCGTTCTTCCTTCAATGGCTAAAGCAAAAATAGATTTTCGCCTTGTAGGAAATCAAGACCCGCAAGACATCTTGCAGAAAGTTCGGCAGCATCTCGACAATCATGGCTTTGAAGACATTGCCATAACCACGTATGTCGCAGAACATCCTGCAAAAACGGACATAGACGCTGAAATTGTGCGTACCGTTGTTGACAATGTCGCATCTGTTTACGGTGTTCCTCCTCAAGTGCAACGCACCGGTGCAGGTACTGGCCCAATGTATGTAGCTTGTCAGAAGTTTGGTATTCCCGCAGTTGGGTTTGGCGTAGGACATGTTGCTTCAAATCAGCACGCCCCGAACGAGAATATTTTTGTTAACGATTTTATACAAGGCATTAAATTTGCAGCACTCGTTATGCATCAATTTGCAGAGTGAATGTCAGACTATAAATATAAATAATAATAAAAATAATTAGTATATTTTTATTTAAAAAATAAAAAGGGGGTATTAATGTTGAACAAATTCACAGTACGTTGTCTCGTGCCATTTGCGATAAGTGCCGTTGTTCTTAGCGGATGCATTACAGACGAGGATGCCATGACGACCGATCCAGACGATGATGGTTTGGGGGATTCCAACACGAATGAAGAGAATTCCGAAGGTGAGGATTCGAGTGATGGCGGAACATTAACATTGCGCAAGGAGCCGATATGGTTTCGTTTGACATACATGATCACAGCAATACAGGCACGGAGGCTATCCATGTCAACCTCTTTAGTTATCTTGTAAAGAATGACGTCGAAAATGGTGAAATTCTACCTGACCTCGCTACCGATTGGGAATTAATTGATGATGAAACATGGGAATTTACCCTTCGCGAAGATGCCACTTTTCATAATGGTGATTCAGTGACAGCGGAAGATGTCAAATTCACGCTAGAGAGAGTCTCATCTGACGACACGCTTCAAGAATACGAAAACTATCGGCAGATTGAAGAGGTAGAAGTCATTGATGACTATACGTTTCAAATCCATACGAACGGGCCTCAACCTGCAATGTTAAACCGCATATCGCGCCTTGGTTCAGGAATTCTGCCGAAGGATTATATTGAAGAAAATGATTGGGATCATTTCTGCGCGAGCCTGTCGGTTCAGGGCCCTATCAATTTGTGCAGTGGGCGATGGATGACAGGGTAGTGCTTGAAAGATTTGATGATTATTTTGAAGCCGATCAAGCGCAGTGGGACGAGATCGTCTTTCGTTCCATACCGGAATCTTCGACACGTGTAGGTGAAGTTCTAGCGGGAGGTGTGGACATTGCAATGAATATCCCTCCGATGGACTGGGATCGCGTGGAATCGAACGAAGGTACATCAATTGTAGAAGGGCCAACAAATCGTACGATGATGCTCGTTCCGAATCATCGTGAGGAATTCGCTACATCTGACATCCTTGTTCGGGAAGCCATTGATTTGGCCATTGATAACCAAGCACTGCTTGACAACTTGATGGGTGGGTCGGGAACCCCGTCATTGACGAGAGTAAATCCAGGGAATTTTGGGGTGAATGAAGCATTGCATGATGACTATCGCTTTGACCCAGAGGAGGCACGCGCCAAACTTGAAGAAGCAGGCTATGCAGATGGTCTAGAACTTACGCTCCATTCTCCTGATGGTCGCTACCTTCAGGACAGGGAAACGACTGAGGTCATTTCAGGAATGTTGAGTGAAGTAGGCATTGACGTCAATATCGATTTCATGGAATGGAGTTCGTTTGTTGATCTACGTGCAGCCAACCAGCAAGAAGATCTTTATCTCATTGGTTTATCCGGTTCTTTATGGGATGCTGCGCATCAATTAAGGCATCACTCGTCCATGGTTGCAGAGGACCATATTGGATATCGAAATGATGAATTTGATGACATTTATCTAGATGCCGAAGTAAACATGGATGAAGCTAGTCGTCAACAGCAATACGAGGAACTCCAAACGATCGCAGACGAAGATCTGATCAACATCATGCTTTTCCAAGCAGACAATTTCTTTGCTGTGAGTGACAGAGTCAATTTTGAACCTCGTCTTGATGAATTGTGGATGGTGGACGAGATTACGATTACTGAATAATGAATATGTATGTTGAAGAGGGGCCGTGGTGCTTGCACCATGTTTCCTCTTTTGGATACCGGGGGTGGAGAGGATGAAGAAATATTTATTTTGGCGGGTAATGCAAATTATCCCAGTATTGCTTCTTATATCAATGTTCGTCTTCGGTTTACTATATATGGCAGGCGATCCAGTCGCACTCATGCTTCCAGAAGATGCTACACAGGAGCAAGTCGATTCACTAAGAGCATCCTTAGGGTTGGACCAGCCTTTTTATGTCCAATATTTTCATTTTGTTGGTGATCTGCTTCGAGGAGATTTCGGGTATTCCTATCGTTACAACCAACCAGCATTACCTATTGTATTGGAACGATTGCCTGCGACATTTGAACTGGCGTTTTCTGCGATGTTCGTGGCGATCATCATGGCCATCCCACTCGGCATTGCTCAGCAACTAAGAGAAATACGTTTCTAGATATTTTCATTTCTGGCGGTTCTGTGCTTGGAAAAGCGATGCCCAACTTTTGGCTAGGTATCATGTTAATCCTCATGTTCGCCATTACGTATCCGTTCTTTCCAGTTTCAGGGAGTGGGAGCTTTGCTCACCTCATACTGCCGGCAATCACGCTTGGAACGGCCAGTGCAGCAGAAATGACAAGAGTTTTGCGATCGAGCATGTTAGAGACGTTAAATCAAGATTATGTTCGAACGGCCGTAAGTAAAGGGGTTAGAAATACGAAAGTCGTGAACTTACACGCATTTCGCAATGCGCTCGTACCGTTTATTACCATTACATTTTTACAGACGTCCTCACTTGTGAGTGGGGCGCTGATTACAGAAGTGGTATTTTCCTGGCCAGGATTAGGTCAACTGCTTATTCAAGCCATTAATGGCCGAGACATGGCCATTGTACAAGCTTCAATTTTTATGGTGGCGTTTATTGTCATTGCCATGAATCTTTTTGCTGACATATTATACCGCGTACTTGACCCAAGAATTCGATACGATTAGGAGGTTTTCTCATGCAAGCAGAGCAACAACTATCATCTTCAGAGTCCATGGCTAATCATAGTTTTTTACACACGCTAAAGCGTTGGGCCAGGCTTTTAATAAGAAGTAAAACTGGCATGGTAGGCCTCGTAATTACACTTTTGGTTACGCTGCTTGCAATCTTTGCTCCTTTGATTGCACCGTATCCTCCCTCCGAACAAAATTACACGGCGATGAATGTGCCTCCTTTCTGGTTAGAGGGAGGAAGCAGTGCTCATCTTCTTGGAACCGATAATCTTGGTAGGGATATGCTAAGTCGGATTATATACGGGACTCAAGTTTCACTGCTCGTCGGTATTTGTTCAGTTGTCGTAGCGGGGTTGATCGGAATGTTCTTCGGTTTAATTGCTGGATTTTATGGTGGGTTTATCGATAATGTTCTGATGCGGATCGTCGATGCTTTTCTGGCTATTCCGAACATCTTGTTCATTCTTGTCATTCTTGGCGTTATCGGTCCTGGGTTATTGACTCTCATCTTTGTCATCGGCCTAACAAACTGGGTGATCTACGCCCGACTCGTTCGAGGAGACGTGCTTTCCATTAAGGAAAGAGAATATGTCAAAGCGGCACGGTCAATTGGGACAAGAGATCACCAGATTATTCGCAAACACATATTTCCGAATGTGATTCCCTCCTTTATCGTCATTTCAACATTGAGCGTAGCGACGACAATCGTATTGGAAGCTTCCCTCAGTTATCTTGGGCTTGGCGTTCAACCACCAACAGTTTCATGGGGGGGAATGTTATCTGCAGGTCGAGATTATTTGGCGACGAGTTGGTGGATTGCCACCTTCCCTGGCTTGCCATTACGTTTACGGTCCTCGGCATTATTTTCCTCGGCGATTGGTTGCGGGACGTACTAGATCCTCGCTCACAGACATTAAGGGCGTGAAAGTGACAACGACCATAAGGAGGTCAGGACATGAGTGAAGAGAAACACCTATTGGATGTGGATGATTTAAAGACCTACTTTTACACAGAGAATGGAACCGTACCGTCTGTAGATGGTGTCTCATTTCACATTAATAAAGGAGAAACCATCGCCATCGTTGGAGAATCAGGTAGTGGGAAAAGTGTCACATCGTTCTCCATCATGGGGTTGATTAAACCACCAGGCAAGATTGTAAGTGGGTCAATTCAGTTTGAAGGCAAGGAGATGACTTCGCTATCCAAACGACAGATGCGAAAAGTAAGAGGGAACGACGTATCGATGATTTTTCAAGAGCCGCTCACTTCATTGAACCCTGTACTAACGGTAGGGTATCAAATATCTGAAGCAATATTGCTACATCAAGATTTGAATAAGGCACAGGCCAAGGAGAAAGGAATCGACATGCTCAAACGGGTAGGCATCCCGCGTGCTGATAAGGTGTACACATCGTTCCCCCATTCCTTAAGCGGAGGGATGCGTCAGCGAGTTATGATTGCCATGGCACTGTCTTGCAACCCTAAGTTATTAATTGCAGACGAGCCCACTACCGCTTTAGACGTGACGATTCAAGCTCAAATTATGCACTTAATGCGGGAACTTACTGAGGAGCTGGATACGGCAATTATTTTAATTACCCATGATCTAGGGGTGGTTGCCGAACTTGTTGACCGTGTGGTCGTGATGTACGCAGGACAAGTCGTGGAGCAAGCCGATGTGTATACGCTGTTTTCAAATCCGAAACACCCATACACTGAAGGCTTACTTGATAGCACCCCGCGGATTCATGAGATGCATAGCGAATTGAAATCCATTCAAGGTACAGTACCTGTGCCAACAAACATGCCAAAAGGATGCCGCTTTCACCCTCGCTGTCCACATGCGATGGACATTTGTGCCCAGAAGGAACCGGAGGTGACCACTTTGGATGAAGGACAAGTCCGGTGTTGGCTCTATGACAACAACAAGGAGGCAGCGGTATGAGCAAGAAAACGGCGATGGAGACAAAGTCTACTGAATACCTTTTAGAAGTGAAAGGGCTAAAAAAGCATTTCGATGTCACACGAAGCCTTTTCGGGCGCAATAAGCAGTTTCTAAAGGCAGTCGATGGCGTCGATCTTATGATCAAAAAAGGCGAAACACTTGGTATAGTCGGTGAGTCAGGATGTGGAAAATCAACAACAGGCAATGTGATCACCCGACTGCTTGACGCGACAGCTGGTGAGGTATTGTTTGAGGGTGAAGATTTAATGAAGCTGAATAAAAAAGAAATTCGTGAAAAACGAAAAGACATACAAATGGTGTTTCAAGATCCTTTTTCCTCGTTAAACCCTAGAATGCGAGTGTTTGAGCTCATTGCTGAACCGTTACGCACACACAACATCGTCTCTGGATCCGCATTAAAAGAGGAAGTCTATAAGTTGTTGGACGTCGTTGGGCTCGATCATTCCTTTGCTCGCCGTTTTCCCCACGAATTTAGCGGAGGCCAGCGGCAGCGCATTGGCATTGCTCGGGCGCTGGCGTTACAGCCGAAACTCATCGTCTGTGACGAACCCGTTTCTGCACTTGATGTGTCCATTCAATCGCAAGTGCTGAATTTGCTAGCACGACTGCAAAAAGAGTTTCAGCTCACGTATATATTTATTGCCCACGGCCTACCAGCGGTAAAACATATTAGCGATCAGGTAGCCGTTATGTATTTGGGGAGAGTGGTGGAATTAGCCCCGACAGAAGCCCTTTTTTCTCGACCGAAACACCCATATACAGAAGGGCTTATTCACGCAATTCCTGTACCCGACCTACATTGCGGGCAAAAACAGAAGGGGATCTGTTGGAAGGAGACTTGCCAAGTCCGGTGAATCCACCCCCTGGTTGTCATTTCCATACACGATGTCCATATGCACAAGAGAAATGTAAAATCGAGGAACCGAAACTGTTGAACACGACGGACGAAGGTCATCGAGTCGCTTGTCACTTCCCTCTTGAAGCAGGTCACGGTGTGATTGTGGGTACAACATAAGTCAAGAATGTGGAGGAGAGCGTGAATGAATCGTTGTTTGAAAAATCTTTATGATCATTTACCGGTACAGGAAGGGTTGTCATTTTTAAAGGATGATCATAATCGGACACTTGATGAGCAAATCAAGCTAACAGAAATACCTGCACCGCCATTTAAGGAAAAATTGAGAGCTTCCTATATGATACAGGCGTTTGAAAACTATGGTTTGGAAGATGTTGAACAAGACGTTGAAGGGAATGTAACAGGGTTATATCGTGGATGTTCCGATCACCCGTTGCTCGTGGTTTCAGCTCATATGGATACGGTGTTTTCCGAAGGAACAGACACGACCGTACGTCGGGATAAGGATAGCTATACGCCCCAGGTATATTCGATGACACGCGTGGCTTGCAGAAATGCTCTCCATCATCCGAGCATTACAGAAAAGCCAAGTGCAAACAGACGGGTCAATTCTGTTTGTTGCTACGGTCGGAGAAGAGGGCATAGGGAATCTGCGCGGAGTAAAGGCGCTGTTTGATCATCGATCTGATATTTGTGGATTTATTTCCATAGACGGCACGAATGTCGGTCGGCTCGTATATGAAGCCACAGGGAGTCGCCGATACAAAATTGAATACACTGCGACTGGTGGACATAGTTACGGTGATTTTGGTTTGCCTAGTGCCACTCATGCTGCAGGCCGAGCGATAGCAACGATTGCCGATCATAAGTTGCCTGCACAACCGAAAACAACGTTTACCGTTGGGGAAATTCACGGTGGCACAGCGATCAATGCCATTGCCAGTTCGGCTCACTTCTTACTTGATATGCGGTCCACGAGTATAGCGGCACTCGACACGTTGGAATCGAAAGTGTTAGATGCGTGTAGAAGAGCCGCGGAGCAAGAGAACTTCCACTGGGAAGCGGGAGATGATGTGAAAGTCAACATTACATGCATCGGAGAACGTCCAGCAGGCAGTCAATCGCAATCAGCGACGATCGTACAAATTGCTGCGGAAGCGGGTCGGCTCGTTGGGATTAAACCCATTTTCCATGGATCCGGGAGTACAGATTCAAATGTGCCGATTCACCTTGGCATTCCTGCGGTTACCGTAGGTCGAGGCGGGGAAGGTGGAAGTACCCATACATTAAATGAATGGTTTGCACCGGAAAAAGCATACGCCGGTCCTCAGCGCACATTCCTTGCAATGCTCGCACTTATCGGTATCCTCGGTACGTCTGACCCTATGCTCTCGTCTAGAAATGACGCGTCAATGATCTCACAAAATGAATAAAGGGTCAGATGAAGCAAATTTAATGTAAATAAGGTGAAAAGGATGCCAATCGAACCTGAAAAAACGCATATTCCACGAAAGCGCATCTTTACCGAGCCCGTCTATAAATATTTGTTCGTCTCCGCTGCTCTTTTGTTTCTTGTGATGTCCCGTTATTGCCGGTCCCTGCAGAAATGGGGGAACGAGGCTGGAGTACGCTGGCCATCGTATTTCTAGGTATCTGTCTTTGGTTTACAGGATTAATCCCTCCCGCAGTCACAGCAATGATGATCATTGTGCTCTTTCCATTGTTTGGTGTACTTGGCTTTGAAGAATCAGCCAGTACATTGGGTCGTGAAGTCATCTGGTTAATTATTGCCATGCTAATGATGGGTGCAGCCGTTGAAAAAACAGGGATGGACAAGCGGATTACTTACAATATGTTGGTCTTTACGAGAGGAAACATGAATTTAATCACTCTAGCCCTCATTACTGCAGGTTTTATTCTTACATTTTTTGTTCCTAATGCAATTGGTCGCGTTGTTGTGCTTGTTCCGATTGCGCTAGGTATTGTCCACTCCATAGGCGGAGATGAAAACCCTAATGTCGGTAAGGCGAGTATGTTTGCGATTACGTATACGCCGATCATTTGTGCCGTCGGGCTCATCACCGGTGCTACGGGATCGGTTTATGCTGCTAGCTTGTTTGAGTCGATGCTAGGATATAGCTGGACCTATGTGTATTGGATGGTTGTCATGCTTCCGAGCACAGCTGCTACCTTGCTCGTATTGTGGCTCGTCATCAGCTGGATGTTCCCGGTTAAAAACGTCAATAAACGTGCGGGTTTAGACTACTTCCATAAAGAAAAAGACAAGCTTGGTCGGATGTCTATGAATGAAAAAAAGCTTGTAGCGCTTTATGCAGTTCTCATACTGCTTTGGATTACACAGCCTGTCCACGGTTTCTCCATCTCACTCTCAGCTCTGATTATCGTCATTTTTCTCTACCTTCCAGGTATGGAAATTATGGTGTGGAAAGAAACGGTGAAAACTGTCGATTGGTCAGTACCTATTCTTTTTGCTGCCGGATTTACGATGGCACTTGCCTTTGAAGCAGGGGGGATTGTCAGCTGGGCATCATCATTGGCATCAGCGCATCTGAACGAACTTCCGCCACTGTGGCTGGCTGCTACACTACTTGGTGCCTTTTCGCTCATTCGTATTGGGTTTACAAACATGACGGCAATGATTGCGTCAATGTTGCCAGTCGCATTAACGTTTGCCGTTGGCACAAGTTTTAACCCGGTGTGGCTCGGCATGATCTGTTTGGCTGCCTGCAGTACAGGGTTTCTTTTTCCGTCTCAATCCATTGGTACGATGACTACGTATTCATTAGGGTATTACACAAGCCAAGAACTTCTGAAAGTCGGTACGTGGATCACAATGGCTGTTTTCGTGTTCACATTGCTTGCTGCATTTCTATACTGGCCATTCATTGGTCTGCCCATTCATTAATAAAGAGGAGGAATTACCTTGAACAAACAAGTCCTTTCTGCAAACAAACAACTCATTGCTTCTGCTGTCGATACCCGTAAAGATGAACTGCGGGAACTTGCGCTCAACATTCACGCTCATCCAGAATTAGGCTATCAGGAATTTAAAGCGTCAACATGGCTTAGTGATTGCTTGGAAAAAGACGGGTTCATCGTAGAACGTGGAACGGCCGGTCTGGAGACAGCCTTTTCTGCTGTATGGGAAGGTAAACCAGGTGGACCGACACTCGGTATACTCGCTGAGTACGACGCCTTACCTGGTCTAGGTCATGCATGTGGGCATAATCTTATCGGCACATCATCCGTTGGTGCCGCCCTAGCATTAAAAGATGCATTCCCGGAGCTCCCTGCCAAAATTCAAGTGCTTGGTACACCGGCTGAAGAGGGCCTTGGCGGGAAAGTTATTATGTGCGAAGAGGGCGTTTTTGATGATCTTGATGCGGCGATGATGTGTCACCCAAAAAACCAAACGATGGTACTGCGCGGTGGTTTAGCTCGTGTAAGCGCAACGTTCAAATTTTTTGGAAAAGAGTCTCATGCCGCATCCGCACCGGAAAAAGGCATTAGTGCACTGGACGCAGTCATCCAAAGCTTTCACGCAATTAATAGCCTTCGTCAGTTTTTTACCGATGACGTTCGCATTCACGGTGTCATTACAAAAGGCGGAGATGCCGCAAATATTGTACCGGGATACAGTGAAGCGCAGTTCCTGATTCGAAGCAATACACGGACAATGCTTGAAGAAGTGAAGGAGAAAGTCTATGCTGCTGTCCGTCAATCCGCTGCTAGCGTCGGCGCGAAGTGTGAGATTGATGAGCACCTCGTTTACGCTGAACGAAACACGAACGTATCCTTAGCCATGCTATTTAAAGAGAATCTTGAGGCCATGGGAATTGCTGTTCATGCCCCGCCTGCTCAAGGTGGTATTGGTTCATCAGATATTGGCAATGTCAGTCAAATCGTTCCGACAATTCACCCATATGTAAAAATTGGGGAAGCGACCAACCATACACATGAGTTCACTGAGGAAACGAAATCTGAAGGTGGAATTGCGGGTATGATCCAGGCAGCAAAAGCGCTCGCCATGACAGCTTATGATTTGAGCGTACAGCCCGAAGCACTTCAACAAGTTAAAGATGAATTCAAAAAATGGGAAGAAGAAAAGAACGATAAAGGAGTGGTGAATCAATGATTACAGAAAGCATTTCCGTGGAAAAAGATAAACTGCTCGTAGCATTAAACAATCATGACAACGCGTTGCGAGATCTAGCCCTGAAAATCCATGCTCATCCGGAGCTTTCCTTCAATGAACAAAAAGCTGTGGGGTGGCTCACAACGTATCTACAAAAAGAAGGATTCAAGGTAAATCAGGGGGTCGCTGGTTTGGAAACAGCATTCACTGCCGAATGGGAAGGGGCACCAGGCGGTCCGATTATCGGGATCCTTGCAGAGTATGATGCCTTGCCTACGCTTGGCCATGCATGCGGACACAACCTCATTGGAACAGCTGCAGTAGGAGCGGCCGTGGCGTTAAAGGAGGCCTTTCCCGCATTCCCCGGGAAGATAAGAGTCATCGGTACACCCGCGGAAGAAGGCGGAGGTGGAAAAATATACATGTGTGATGCAGGCGTTTTTGACGATCTGGATGTAGCGATGATGGTTCATCCTAAAAACAGTTCGATGGTTCTGCGAGGTGGCCTCGCCTGCGTGAGCGCGAAGCTAAAGTTCTTCGGCAAAGAATCACACGCGGCTTCTGCTCCTGAAAAAGGCATAAGCGCCTGGATGCAATGCTCAATAGCTATAGCGCCATCAATAGTTTGCGCCAATTCTTCACAGATGACGTTCGGTTCATGGGATTGTTACCCATGGTGGCGATGCGGCTAACATTGTACCCGGATACTGTGAAGCAGAATTTATTATTCGAGCGTCAACAAGAAAACAGTTGTTGGACGTTAAAAGCAAAGTTTTCGAATCGGCACGTCAAGCAAGCCGTGCCGTTGGTGCGGAGTGTGAAATTGATGAAGGGCTGGTCTATGCGGAGCGCAACAACAATAAAGCACTTGCCCATCTATTCCAAGCCAATTGGGAAACGATAGGTGTTGAAGTGGTAGAGCCCCCAAAGGTGGGAGGCATCGGGTCATCTGACATCGGCAACGTCGGCCAAGTCACCGCCACGATTCATCCGTATATAAAAATCGGTGAAAGCATTAATCATACGTTTGAGTTTACAGACGAAACAAAATCCGAGGGTGGCATGATCGGGATGCACCAGGCCGCCGCAGGTTTAGCAATGACTGCATACGACCTTTGCACAGATGCAGAAGCGCTCAAAAACGTCCGAAATGAATTCGAAAATTGGAAAAAAGAAAACGAAAAACAATAAACACGAAGCCTAAGCAATAAGACGAGGATACGAATGAAGAATAAACATGTGTCGGCGCGAGCCGCGCCGAAGCAAGACCGGTTTCGTTCGGTCCCGCATGGGCCGAAAAGGTCGATCGGTCTTTGGCTAGCTTGATCTGCGCGCAAGTTGAAACAAACTGCGCGCAAGTTTGGCGAAATCGTAGCTAAAATCGGTAAAAAGCGCAAACTTGCGCGCAGATGGGGGAAACTCGCGCGCAGAACGCGGGTTCGTCCCGCTCCTGCCACTCCGCCCCCCTGCGGCAACCGGCCCAAAAACCATTCTCTGCATCCCCATAGCCAAACCCCTAACATCTTGTCGGCGCGCCGCGCGATCCAAGACCGGTTCGGTTTTCGGACCACCCGGGCCGACAGGTCGCTAGGTGTTTGGGTGGAATCTGCGCGCAAGTTTGGTAAAGTCAACGCTAAAAGCGTTAAAAAGTGCAAACTCGCGCGCAGAATACCTGTGGCCCACCCTCTGCTTTCCGTTCCCCACAAAAAAATCAAAAAAAAATTTTAAAAACAGGTTTAGTTTCTTCGAAAATGGTGAATATCATAAGTAACCCCATACCCCCTTAGTTATATATATGACCGGGCGCTACCCCCTGAAGGCGAACGGTCGCTGGAGTGAATGAGAGGTCGATAGAACTCTACTGAATCTCCGGTACATAAAAGAGGCCGCGAGAGGAATATCCTCTGCGGCCTTACGCGTTTCTTCCTATTATAAAGAAAACCCGCAAGGCGGCTGCCTCACGGGTTGGTTTACTTATTGAATTTCAAGTGCGCGGTGCAAGAATGCTGCGAAATGTGCGCGGTTTGCAGTACGCTCTGGTTGGAAGTCTCCGTTGTTTCCTGTTGAGATGCCTGCGGTTGCGAATGCGCTAATGGCGTCGTAGTTGGCATCGTCTGAGTTAACATCGTTGAAGCTTTCGCCGCCAACATACTCATCAAGTTCAAATGCTTGGAAGAATACGGATGCAACGTGAGAGCGTGTCATCGGTTCTGATGGCATGAATTCGTTGTTCGAGTTCCCGCCGAATAGTCCTGCTTGCTCTACTGCTGCAATAGCTTCAGCGTTATGGTGTGTAGCAGATACATCGCTAAATCCTGGCTCGCCGTCAGCACTCAAGTCAAGTGCGCGTGCAAGAAGTGTAGCAGCTTGTCCACGGTTTAATTCTACGCGTGGGCGGTATGTGTAATCAGAGTAACCGTTGATGATGCCGCCTTCGCCAAGCTCTGTAATTTCAGTGTAAGCGAAGTGGTCACTGTTTACATCGTGATATTGTCCTGCTGGTAGTGGTTCTGGTTCAGGCTCTGGTTCAGGTGTTGTTTCAGAAGCAACCTCTTCTTGCTCCGTGAGGACACGCTGTGCACCGACATAGCGGCTTCCCCAGTAGTATGGGTCGTTGATGCTGACGATGGATACGCCGCGTGAAGATGCTGCGTGGATCATGTCGCCTCCACCGATGTACATGCCGGAGTGGGATACGCCGCTTCCGGATGTGTTAAAGAAGACTAAATCTCCAGGTTGCAAGTTGCTTTTCGAGACGCTTTGGCCGGCATTTGATTGTGCAGCGGCGGTTCTCGGTAAGTCTTGGTCGATTGCACGATCGAAGATGTAGACGAGATACCCTGAGCAATCAAAGCCACTCGGTGACGTCCCTCCGAATCGGTATGGTGTTCCTAAATGTTTCTTTCCTTCTGCAATTACTTCGCTAGCAGCTGAAGATGCGCTCGCTGGTGTGTAGTCTGCAGCAAATGCAGAGAACGCCAGCACGGCACTTGCCGCAGCCATTAAGAATTTACGCAATGTTACTTTCCCCTTCCCCCGTAGCACCCCTGCTACTTAAGTAATGAATAATAAAACTATGTAAGTATGTAATTGTGTTTGTTAGTTGTCGTGTTGGTTGAACAATTCATAGTCTATCATAGGAAAATAGCCATGACGTTTACAGTTATGTAACAAGTTAAAGACAGAATGAAACATTATATGTCACAATATCGTAAAATAAAGGTAAATTAAGCTTCGGAATGATGACGGTTCGACAGATTTCTCTGTGCAAATGTCGATTCTTGCCGCATTCCTCACGTATAAGTCCCGAGAAGCGCCTTGTATTCTCGTTTGTAACATGGTTGTAACAACACTATACAAAAAATTCTCCATCGGCTAAAATAAGATAGAATTGAACACAGGCACACAAAGGAGTATGTATGAAGAAACTCGGATTATCGCTCGGCCTTTCTTTGCTCGTTGTGGCAGCAGGCTGTGGGGAACATGAGCAACCTGAAGAGATTTTTAACCGTTCAAAAGCAGTGATGGAGGATTCTACGGAAAGCCTTCATTTTAAACAGTGGCAGAATTTGAATGTGAGCGGCGAATCGACGAACATTAATACGCGCGGGGCGACGCGTTTGCAGCCGTTTGAATTATATATGATCAGTACGATGGATCTTGTCGACTTCAATGAACCGTTGGAATTCGAATTTATGATCGATGGTGACGAAGCGTACTATAAAGAAGACGGTGAACCGACGCAATTTGCAGACGACGTACAAAGTACGGTCGTGGACATGATTAACCCTCTTGATGAAATGGATCGGTATGCGCCATTCGAACAGTCGATGCTTATGAAAGAAATTGAAGACTACTATGAAGTATCGTTTCGTACCGACCAGGAGCAACATATTCCTCTCGTTATGGAAAAGATGGAACAGTGGGGTGTAGTTGAAGAGGGCTTGGAAGATGCAATAGAAGATTCTATTGAAATTGAGCGGATTGATATGGTCGCTTTTATTGATAAAGAGACGTATCAACTTCATCAATTTGATACCCGGTATCGATTCCTCGTCAACATTCAAGGGGACTTGCATCAAATTGATGATCAGCAAAGCCTTCGTTACGAATACATCAATGAAATCGATGGCGATTTAGAAACGTTCGTCCGTTGGTTGATTGAAGAAGAGCAGCAAGAAGAAGATGATGAAGAGGAAGATGAAGAAGAATTGCTTTAGAGCAGTACAGAAATGCGGACGGTGAAATCACTCATCGTTCGCGTTTTTTAATTTGTAATCAACAGCCGAGCATGGAAAATGAAATGTATATTTCTATAAATGATTCATGAGACTCAAATATAATGACAAGTAAAACAATCGAAAAAGTATAATAAATGGACTAAAATCCTAATTTTGATAAGAAAATTAAAATACTCTCGGAAAAAACTAGCAATATATGTCTTCATATTGTAAAATTAGTGACAACTTGTCGAAATATCCATACTAGTGCAAGAATGAACTGGAATAAATTACATGGATTTATGAAAAACCGCCTAGTTTTTAATTGACAGGTGGTTTTCAAGGTCTATATAATGAATCTTGGTAGTCTTGCAATCTAGGAAAATATGGTGATTGACGAAGTTACCAAGGAGGCGATGAGGAACGAGTTACTAATGATCATAATGTAGTTTGACCATTTGTCGCCCGTCCGAAATGTCTCAGAAGTTAAAGAATGGCGGTACAAAGTTGTTTCATAATTCTAAAGAGACAACTTGTGCATTATACAAAAGGAGGAGTAAGAATGGCTTACCAACCAAAGTCTTACCGAAAGTTTATTGCAGGTACGATGACTGCAGCAATGGCAGCATCAGCATTTGCTGTCACAACACCTCAACAGGTGGCAGATGCACAGGAGCAAGCTTTCTCCGACGTTTCACCAACGCACCACGCTTATGAAACAATCCAAAGAGCATACGAAAGAGGGATTGTGAACGGTTATTCTGATGGTACATACCGTCCAAGTGAAGGTCTTGTCCGTGGACAAGCTGCACGTATGATCGCAAATGCAATCGATTTAGATACTCCACCAGTAACATCAACACCATTCGAAGACCTAAGTGCAGATCACGTATATGCAGATGTTGCATCGGCAATGCATGAAGCGGGTATTATCGTAGGTCGTCATGGTGGTACTCAATTTGACGCAGGTACAGTCATCTCCCGTGAGCAAATGGCTTCCATCCTTGTTCGTGCATTTGACCTTGATCCAATTCCAGGCGCAGATCACGGAATTGTTGACCTTGATGACGCGTATGAAGCTCACCTTGAGAACATTGAAATCCTTTCCCACCACGGCATTACACGTGTCGACAACGGGAACTTCCGTCCGAAAGAATCTGTTGACCGTACACAAATGGCTGTCTTCCTTGACCGTGCCATGGACGTACGCAACACATTGGATGCAGGCCTCGTAGATATCGAAGCCGTAAACAACCAAACCGTTCACGTTACATTTAATAGTGAAGTAACAGGCGTTGACGCTGAGCAGTTCGACATCCCTGGTCTTGAAGTTCTTGACGCAACTGTTGTTGCTGGACCAGAAGGTGAGAACAACGTCGTAAGCCTTACAACTTCTTCACAAACAGCAGATGAAGAATACCGCCTTTATTACAACGATGAGCGTACTTCTCTTACATTCCTAGGTAGTGGCGCAGAAGCAACAACTCCGGTTGATGTAACTTCTGTAGAAAACATCTCAACTGAAGGTGTTTATGTAAATCTTGACGCTCAAGACGAAGAGCTCTTGGATGCAACTGTCGTTGTTACAGATCCTAACGGTAATATTCACGAAGTATACCCACAAGATCTTGAAGCAGGCGCAACAGAAGCTTACTTTGAATTCCAAACACCAATTGCTTATGTACACGCAGGTACTTGGACAGTTAATGGTGTGAATTATGAAGTAGCATTCAATATTTCAGGTATTGAAGCACTTGATCGTCAAGGTGAAACGGTAGAACTATCTTTTAACGCGTCTGTTGAAGAACTGTCAGTCGGCGATATCATTGTGCGTGACGAAGTAACTCGCGAACGTCGTGGTATTGCATCTATTGTACTTGGTAGCGACAGTAGAACAGCTCAGGTTACTTTCTTGCCTTCATCAGATGAACAAGGTGGTGCCTTCCTAGAGCCACTTCGTAAGTATGAATTCCAACTTACAATTCCTGGATATGCACCAGCAACATACACGTATGAGCGTCCTGATTATCTTGAAAATGTACGTGTGGTTGACTCAAGCGCCAGCAACGAAACAATTACAACAAACGATGGTACAACACTTAACGCACCTGAAGGAACAGACTTCGAAGCTGTACTAGGTACAGGCGGTACAGTGGCGTACAACAGCAACTTCGACATTGTTGATTTCTTTGTCGCAGACGAAGAAGTACTATTCGGTGCAGTGACTGATGTGCGTTTTGTAGGAACTGGCGAGGACCGCAGACCAGTAGAAATTGAACTTAATGGCGAGTGGTATGACCTTGCTGACGGATATGACCTTCGTTACAACGGTGTTGTTGGTACATCCCTAGCATCTGTAGGCGGCCCAACTGCTGACTATGCTAAATTTGTTCTTAACAGCCAAGGAGAAGTCGCATTCTATGATGCTTATGATTGGACTGATGAGCTACTTGTAGAGCGTTATGAAGATGGTTTCGTTTACGGTTTTGGTGAAGAAGTCGATGTTAGCGATTATACGCTGGTTGAAGATGGACAAACAATTTCACCTAACTACCTATCACGTGGTGACCTTCTTTATATAAATGAAGATGCTGAATACGGTGAAGTTTACAACGACCTAGTTGTTGGAAACATTGACCGTGTGTTTTCTGACAGCTTTGTTGTTGATGGTGTAGAGTACGATCTACCAAGCGATAACAGCATCAAGTACATTAACGAAGATGGTGAAACTGTAGAAGGTACATCCATTACAGTTATTGAACAACTTGCAGAAGAAGGAGAGCCAGTATCTCTATACCTCAACCGTGCTGGGGATATCTCATTCATTATTGGAGATCTTGGTGTAATTGTTCAAGGGGAGAATGGCGCATTTCTGACTGCTGATGGAAACGCGTTTACACAAGGTAATCGAGGAATCCTTGAACTTTCATATGCAGATGTTGCAGGAAGTACTGAAAACGTTGAATTAATTGTTAATGAATTAAGCCAAGTTAATGAGTTTGAAGTTGGAGAAGAAGATGTTGTTGGCTTTAGATTAAGTCCAAATGCTAGTGGTCAAACTGGAACAATTGAGGCAATCATTGAGACTGAAGTAGAAGGTGAAGATGATCCGATACGTACATTTGTACCAGCACTTCAACTTGATGCTTTAGATGAAAACACAGTCATTGAGTTCTTCAATAACTCTAATGATGAAATTGTTGGACTTCAAACATTGGAAGATGTTGAGAACTATGTAGAACCTGAGAGTATTGATGATGAGGATCGTGTGCGTGTAGGGGACCGTTTTGTAGAAGGCCTACGTACAACAATCGATACACCAGTATTCCTTCATGATGATGGTGAATATCTAGAATCGACTACTTGGGGAGATATTGACTCTTTCGAAATTGTAGAAGAGGCAAATATTTACTTTGATGGAGACACAGATGTAGCTACTTACATTGTAATTGACATCAATGAAACTGATGTATCTAGTGATCTCACTGATGTAAATGCAGTTATTGACCGCGTTTGGTTAAGCTCTGATGAAAGTGAACTTGTTCAGGTACGTGCATTCGTTAACAATGAAAGTGTAACTTACCAAGTAAGAGGCGACGCAAGAGGCGCAGATCTTGAGCAGGGTGACTTCGCAACATTAAGCTTAAATGACGATGACGAGGTAGTTGAAGTAGAAACTTTAGAAGGTGCTAGTGTTGCTAGTGGTTCACCATATAACATTACTACTTCTAATAGAACATTTAATCTAACAGGTCATGGTCAATTATTCGCACTTGAATCTAATGGATATGTTCTAGATAATACTGGGAGCAGCATCACTACTGCTAACTTCAGAGATATCGCTGATTTAGATGATGATGAATTCTTAACAGTTCTCAGAGCTGAAGAAGGATCTAGATTCGTTGACATCATTGTAATTAACAGTGACGAAGATTATGAAGTTCCTACATTACCGGTTTCAGTTGTTGAGCAAGCAGAAGGTGAGAATAGTGTTGACTTTAGCATTGATCTAAGCTCACTCGCTACTGAACCAGATGCTGGAGATGTAAATGTAAATGTTTACAGCGACGACAACAACGTAACTGAAGCATTTGAAGTAACTGATGCTGAAGTTGATTCAGGGATATACAGTGCTACCTTGACGTTTGATGAAGATGATTTGCTTGACGGTACCAATGATTATGAAATTGAGATTACTGTTTCGGTTTAAGCGGAACACAGACATTTAGCTTAACTATTGGTAATGACGGTGATAACGGCGACGGCGATAACGGCGACGGTGATAACGGCGACGGTGATAACGGCGACGGCG
>NZ_BAWZ01000028.1:0-58391 GCF_000698105.1 Geomicrobium sp. JCM 19037
TTGGAAAGAAAAATCATCATTTTTAACGTGGATGTGCACATAAACGGAGTCAACGGTCACAAATCGTGATATATGTGACCGTTGAGGATCGAAAGTGGCCGGATTGAGGCTGGATTGTCACATACGTGACCGGCCATCACAGGCTTGTGCCAGGTGGTGGGACTCAATCACGACTTTGTACCCTTCGGCAAACGTTTTCTGTGTTACCCCCAGCTCTTGCAGTGACGAACAACGATCGGCAACGAAATTGTCGATGTGAGAGGCACTTCAACAGACAAAAGGTAGACGTTTGCCCGTAAAGACCGTTCTCAGTCATCGGATTGACTGAATTTCTTTCGTTCAACTTATATAGAATGACTGCAGGAGGCTCGATATGAATTTCGAAGATTTACAAAAAAGGCGCGTTCGTCGTGCATTGATTATCGGTCATGTGATGGTAGTACTGTCCCTTTTGACTGGGTGGCTCCTCTATTTGTTTTCTGGCTCACCCTTTCTTCAAACCATGATGATGACTGGATTTACTTCCGCAATTACGGGAGTGGTCGCATCTTACGCAGGGCACTTTGGCTAAAGCACTTAACGAAACAAGGGGTCGCTTCCATTTCCGAAGAGGATTTGGAACGTTCGTCAAAGCCGTTACTCGAGAGCTCGAGGGTGATGGCGATGCGCGAAACCCATTGGCGATACGGCATCCATTTCTTTACCGTTAAAGGCAAACGGATGGCTTATGCCGAAGAAGTGAATCCAAAGAATATGATTTTCATTGCTTTATTACGCATCGTCAATTTACGTATTTGGATGCGGATGACCTTTTCCTTTCACCTATCTGAAACCGAACAGTATACAATTGAGAAGAAGTTCGGACTCGCTCCTTTCTATTTAAAAGATGGCCGGGGAAATGTTTTGGCTAAGTTTACATACCGGTGGTACGAACTTCTCTTTTTGAAGATTCATCTAAAAAGTCCAGACGGTACATACGTTGCGCTGTTGAACGGAGGATTTTACGGGGATGTGATTCGTTTGCAGAGCGTTGAAGGAGAGGAATGGATGAAAATTAGAGTCGGAGGGGTACCCCAAGAATCATTGGCCTTATTCCCGAACGGGGGACACATCATTGACATTACCGAAGGGCTAGACTCCAATCGCCGATTGCTCGCGTTTGCATCGCTCGTCGCCATTCACTCGTTTTATACGTTGAAGGAGTGATTGTCTCTCCCTCGACTTTTTATTGTTTAGAATTTTCAAATGTATGGTATATAAAGAAATAAAATCGTAGAAATGAAGGAGGAAAGATTGCAATGGGAAGGTTGGAAGGTAAAGTAGCGATTATCACAGGTGCTGCACGCGGCATGGGTGCAGCTCACACGATGCGCTTTATTGAAGAAGGCGCGTCGGTCGTCTTTACAGATATTTTGGTTGATGAGGGGAAACAGCTACAACAAGAACTAGGCGAAAAGAGTCTCTTCATGAAGCATGATGTGACGAGCACGAGTGATTGGCAAAACGTCGTGAAAGATACGGTGAAAACGTTCGGAAACGTAGACATTCTCGTGAACAATGCCGGTATTGATGTACCTGAACAGGACCTTTTAGACGTTTCTGAAGAGCAATACTTGAAAGTGATTAGCGTGAACCAACATTCGGTGTTTTATGGTATGCAAGCAGTCACCGAAAGCATGAAACAGACTGGTGGATCTATTATTAATATCTCTTCTCTCGCGGGAATCATCGGTGCCAACAAAAAACTCGCCTACACTGCATCGAAGTTTGCTAGTCGAGGAATGACAAAAGCCGCAGCACTCGAGCTCGGTGCGTTTAATATTCGCGTAAATTCCGTACACCCAGCTTTATTGCCACGGATATGACCGAACATTTAATTAATGACGATTTAGAAAGTAGCTTCCCATTAAAACGCGCAGGCAAATTAGAAGAAGTGAGTGGCCTTGTCGTTTTCTTAGCAAGTGACGACTCTTCATACTCCACAGGTTCCGAATTTGTCGTCGATGGAGGCTCGGGGCTCAATGACTTGTTTATGAGGGCATGAATTATTCACTGCCTCATAATACTCCTTCATTTCTTTATACATATAATCAGCAAGATCCTCGGGAAAATAACTATTAAAGTCACGATTATAATTGGCAAGGAAATCTTCGTTTTCTACAATCGTAAAAAACTGTTTATTGTTTGGAAACAGGCGGTGCATGTCTTTTAAAATATCTTGGACGTTCTCTTGGTGCACATCGTCTGGATGACGCACAGCTTTGCGAATGGCTTGTAGTAAACGCCACACTTCCCGGTCCATCTTGGCTTGCAGTTCTGGGTCTTTCATAATTCGGAGTTGTTCGGTTAACAGCTGCCCAGATTGGAAGTGTTCTTCCAAAACTTTCACTTGCCGTTTTTCTCGTCTAAATAAATCCATCATAATGAACGCAAACTCATCCAATACTTCTTCGGATTGTCCTTCAATTTTGTACAGCCTCTCCATACGAGCAATCACGTCTAGCGTTTCGCTAATTTCTTCTTGTTTCTTTTCCATAAACGCTTTTTGTACGAGTAACAACTCTCGATTCGTGACATCCCCGTTTGTCATTTGTTCCTTCATTTCTTTTAATGATAATCCGAGGTGTTTATAGATCGTAATTTGTTGGTATCGCTCCCACTCGACTCGTGTATATACTTTTTGTCCGTATTCATTAAACTTTTTCGGACTTAGCAGTTCCATTTTATCGTAGTAACGCAACGTTCGAACCGTTGTATCCATTAACTTCGCAAACTGACCGATCGTCACTTCCATCTGCACAACCCCTTTCCTCTTATTGTATCCTGTAACGTTACGTCACAATCAACAAAAAAATTCATGCTTGCGTACGACGTTACGTCACAGAATACGATAAATGTATTCCCACAGGAAAGGAAGAAAGCTCATGGATCAATCCAAACCTACTTTGTTTAAAAATCGCGCATTTGTTTTCTTATTCTTCGCTAGTCTTTTAGCCATCGTTGGTTTTAGTATGTTCTTTATGACGACCACGTGGTTTGTTATATCCGATTTAGGGTCGGCAGGCTCATTAGGCATCATCTTAATTGCCATTACTGTCCCCCGAATTCTCATGATGGCTTTTGGTGGTGTGATTGCTGATAAATTCAAAAAAACGACGATTATGTTTAGCACGAGCTCCATTCAAGGCATTCTGATCGTTGCTGTCTTTCTACTCAGCAACGCCGATCAACTCACGTTCACGTATCTTCTCATTATTGGTTTATTTTCGGAACGTTAGATGCATTTTCTGGACCGGCAGGATCATCATTAATCCCTAAATTGGTGGACAAAAGTCAGATCAAACAAGCGAATGCGATCATCCAAGGGTTAGGACAAATCGGCTTCGTCATCGGCCCGATTATCGCTGGAAGCGTCATGGAGTTTGGCGGCGTTACGACAGGGTATTTCGTCACAGCCCTCATCGTGGTAGGTTCTGCCTTTTTCATGTTCCCACCGTTTTTAAAAGAAGGTCCAGTCGATAATACAGTAAAACAAACTCCACTCAAAGATTTAATCGAAGGGTTCAACTACGTGCGAGCCAGCCGATTTCTTGTCACCGGAATTCTGATTCTGATCACACTGAATTTCTTTGCTTTCGGTTCAATCTCGATCGCCATTCCTATTTTAGTTGAAACGTACGGAGGTTCTCCGATCAACTTGAGTTACATCGAATCCGCGCTCGCCATCGGTATGCTCGTGAGTACCGCTATCATCGGGACAGTGAAGATCCGCAGGCGAGGGTTGACATCGATGCTCGGATTAATTGCGACGTTACTCGTGGCCTTTGCTTTAGTCAGATTCCAAGTTTATTCATCTTAACAGGATTGGCGTTTATGTTAGGATTTTCAATGACGTTTGTCGCCATTCCGTTCTTCACATCAGCACAAGAAGATACCGACCCTCGCATCATGGGACGGGTGATGAGCATTGTCTTCTTAGCGATGAATGGATTTGACCCGCTCGCTTATGCCGGTGTAACACTTCTCGTCGCTCGAGGCATTGATATTCAACTCGTCATCTTAACGTTTTCACTCATTGGTTTGCTTATTGCCATCATCACCTTCTGGCGGGGCAAGACATTCAGAAATTACACGTCAGAATATTAATGGTAAAAAGACGACAGGTGTATGTGACCTGTCGTCTTTTTTGTCTCTAACTCGCTACAAAAAGATCACGTAACAAACTTAGATAAATTTTCTAATGTTGAGGTTAATCCGACTTGATGATCTTCTTTCCGGATTCCATTCGGAACATCTTCGCACACGACGGTGACCTTTGTGCCTTCTGAGAGAGATTGCATGAGCCATTTCTGTGTCATCTCCCCACTGTATGCTGGGTCATTTGATTCAAACATGACGATTTGTACGATACGCTCATTCGGGACCAATTCTACAAATCTCCCTTGATAGACATCTGTATTTTCAGACGTCTTCCCAGTGAACGATGCTTGATCGTATGTGAGGATCATTCGGTACGTCCCGCCTACTTGAGCGTCAAAGGTGTCGACCTGACCAGACATCCCTTCAGGTGGAAGCCATGAAGCGAATAATGCTGGATCTAAAAATGCTAGATAAATCGTTTCTGCATCTGCCATGATGATCTTCGATGCTGTATCGATGCGTTTTTCTCCGTTCCCATCTACCATTGCCATATCCTCCTTAAAATTCACTGTCATTCATGCTAAAGTATGACGAGGTCTGGATGAATACACTCGGATCGATTAACGTATAAACGATCATTGTTATACCCATTATAGCAATGACATACAAACTTCGGAGGAATAGATGATGCCTAACCTAACCAATCACGTAATTTTTGTTACTGGCGCGAACCGTGGCCAAGGCCGAGCCATTGTACAATACCTTCATGAGAATGGAGCAATCGTTGCCGTCTCGGCTCGGAATTTACATGACGCAGAAAAGGTAACAAGTGAATTAGGGAATAGAAATACTTTCGCTGTACAGTTAGACGTTACAAGTGAAGAAGTTGGTTAGCGGCTACTGAAAAGGTCATCGCCGCTTACGGACGAATTGATGCACTCGTGAACAATGCAGGCTTACTTAAAAGATCGACATTCATGGATACGACAACCGCTCACGTCAATGAAATGATGAAGGTGAATTTTATGGGTGTATTTCATGGGATGCAAGCGGTAATTCCACATATGAAACAGCAACAAAAAGGCTCGATTATTAACAATGTTTCTGTTTCTTCCTTCGCCCCAATTCCACACTCTTCTGCATATGCCTCAACAAAAGCTGCCGTTGTTGCGATGTCAAAAGCAGCTGCGACTGAACTAGGGCCTTTAGGAATACGTGTCAACATGATTCATCCAGGAGCGATTGATACAGATATGGCAAAAGTGACGACGTCCACATCTGATTCATACGAAGACGTTCCCCTCGGGAGAATGGGGACACCTACCGAAATTGCTAAAGCCGTTGCCTTTTTAGCATCGGATGAGAGTTCATATTGCACAGGAACAGAGCTGATCGTTGATGGGGGCATGACCTTACATTGAAACACTTGTCCATAAGAAGAGCTTCCCTCTGATGAGGGAAGCTCTTCGCTTTTATACACGCTGATAGCTCTTTCCTTTTAATAAGACCACCACACCAACGAGCATGGCAATAAGAGCAAATACGAGCAATACATGTTGAATCGATAATCCACCTTCGATGAGCCAAGGAATGACACCGTAAGCAATCGGATCAAATCCATTCATCGCTAAATAGACGAGGCTCATTACACGCCCTATTAACTTTGGGTCTGTTGATTCTTGGACACTCGTGAAAAATGGAATGGTCACTATCGGCATCGCTAATCCAATGAAAAAGACAATCATCGTTAACCAGAATAGGTCGGTAAACTGACTGAAAAAGATGAGGACGAGAGCCGCTCCGAGTAATCCATATACCGAGAGTTTTCCGCGGTTTTTAATTTTGACGAACCCGACGATGGCCGAACCGATCACCATGCCAATGCCTAAACTAACTTCTAAATAGCTTAAGTTAATCGGTGTTCCTCCGTAGAGATCAACGACAAGTGGCATGGCCACGATAATTGCACCCATCACAAAGAAATTATATGAAATTAAGACCCCAATTCCGACCAATAAAAAGTTCGATCGGACCACATAGTGAAATCCTTCTTTCAAATCACGAAGTGGCGTCTGCTGTACTCGCTTTTCCGCAGGAGCTTCCTTAATAAACGGTGGGAAAACAAGCACGGTCGAAAGCAATACCAATCCAGTTGCGACCGAGTAGCTCGTCGATACATTTCCAAACTCCATAAAAACACCGGCAAGTAGTGGGCCCAATATAAAAGCGACTTGGTCAGTTCCTTGGAATAGTGCGTTTGCCCGTTGCGTCTGTTCTTTCGTCACGATTTTTGGAATCATTGACGTTTTTACAGGTCCAAAAAACGCGTCAATCGTACCGAAAAGTAGCGTCAAAACGAGCAATAATAGAAAGGTCATATCATCTAGCGCCACAACATATGAGATCACAGCTAGAATGATCACTTGGCTACGTTGGCGCTAAACATAATTGTCGTTTTCTTAAACGTATCGGCCAGCACCCCGCCAAATACCATCATGATCAACCGAGGAACAGTTGCTGCAATTAAGATGATCCCAAGCTGACTAACAGACCCAAGGTCGGTAACGACATACCACGTCGTTGTCGTAATAAACATGCTATAACTAGCAATCGTCAAAAATCCTGCAAATAACAACAAAACAAAAGTTCGGTTGCGTAATAAAGGGTTTGTGTTTTCCATTTTCAATTCTCCTCTAAGTGAACGTAACTTAGAGAACACGTGCAACATCTCGCTTATTTCATAAAAAAGACCACGCTGAACTCAGCATGGTCTTAACGTTCTTTTTTGAACTGTAAGGCGATGTGGTCTGATGTTCTCTACTAATAAATGTTAGGACGAAAAATGCGCATACGAAACTAAACTCCAAGTTTCTGGAGCAATTTCCAATCTGTCCCTATGCAATTCGCTTTATTAGTTTTGAACATCCAGTAACATGCATACACCTCACTTCAGTCAATAAATAACACACTACCATACGCAACACAGCTTGGCTACCGTAAAACATTGGTTAATAATGCTATATGGAATGAACTAAACCTTTTCCTAGTAAGCACAATTAGTTTTTGCCTTCCACTGCTCGCG
Organism: Geomicrobium sp. JCM 19037; assembly: GCF_000698105.1. NCBI lineage: Bacteria > Bacillati > Bacillota > Bacilli > Caryophanales > Geomicrobium > Geomicrobium sp. JCM 19037. Next base: position 7,223 of record NZ_BAWZ01000028.1, read on the forward strand.
GATGATTGTAGTCCAGACTACAAGTGCAACATCGGTGGTCAAAAGACGCCCACCGTGTTTTCTTTACAGTCCAGACTATAAGTGCAACATCGGTGGTCAAAAGACGCCCACCGTGTTTTCTTTACACTCAAAAGCATAAGGGCGACACAGACCACTTTTTCTGACTACTGGCTAAGGTTTATAGCAAGAAGTCCAAGTGCCCCATAAATTCATTTACGTGACACTTGGGCAAGAAAAATCATCATTTTAAAAATGAATCCGCACATAAACGGAGTCAACGGTCACAAATTTCGATATATGTGACCGTTGACTCCGTTTATGGGTTGAATTGTCAGATAAGTAACAGGTCATCACACGCTTGTGCCAGGCGATAACCCTAGGTATCGTCTTTTTACCTTCGGCAAACGTTTTCCGTGTTGCCCGTAAAGACTCATCTCGGTCATTGGATTCAATGCATTTCTTTCGTTCAACTCATATAGTGAATTTCCCCAGTTATTGGTTGTGTTGATTTCTTCGATACTGCCAGCGTCATCCGGGATTGTTTCAACATACGTCCCTTCCCTTTGGTCAACACCCAACTCCATGTCGGAATACGAACCAAAGAGGTTACGCTCAATTATCTGACCGGACCAAGATTCTGGCTTCCACAAGTTTGTCTCAACCGAAGCAATCCCACATTTTCTACTGAGAATATCCAAGCAACATGCCACCAAACGTGAACACACTGTAAAGAAGTGTAAATAACACAAACAATGTTCCTGTTCCGCTCACTTTCACGTCTCTAAATAGCATGAGCGTCGCACCTACGAACCAAATGACGATAAATGGAACAAGTTCCGCTCGCACGCGCCATTCAAACGTATTGTCGTAATCTTCACCAATGACGCCTGACCCTGCCAAACATAAACAAGGCACGGTAAACACGAACGTGATGAGCAAGATAGGAATCTTGCAGAAAAGCGATCCAATGATCGGCTTTATTCGGTCCATTTGTCGTCACTCCCTACGCTAACTAAAAAGACTTTATTCCTATTATATCACCGCAGATGAAATTTTCAAAATTATATACCATTCCCATAACTTTACGTTATGATCCCCTGTCAAATTTGTATTTCTCACCGACGTTTATCTGCTCTAAACTAATCTACGAACAGTTTTTTAAGAGATTGCACGGTCTCAACATTGTTCGCGTAAAGGTACATGTCTCTTCGTATCGGCGTATCTTTGATCGGTAAGAAAGTGACGCCTTTGTATTCAATTTTGTTCACAACCATGGCAGGCAAATACGAGACACCATACCCTTTTGAGACTAATCCCATCAAGGAGTGGTACGGCATTTCAATAATTTCAGGGGACTGTTCGTAGACATTCATCAGTTCGCGAATCTTTTTATTCAGTGGGCCAACCTCAGCAGATAAGAGCTGGGTGTAAGGGAGGCAATCTTTCATGTGTATGGGCGCGTCTTTGACCGGTGTGTACTGGGTTGGGAATGCAACATAAAATTCCTCAGCAAACAACCATGCCGATGAAAGTCCTTCTTCATTGGCGTGGTCTTGAACGATCGCTGCATCAATCTCACCCGTCTTAATCAGTGGCAACAAATCTAACGTATCTTCTTCGATGTTCTTTATGTGAATATGCAGACGGGCAAATCGGTCCACATAATCAGGGAAATAATACGTCGTCAAAAACGGGTCACTGCCCATATTAATAATCTGGTCTGATCGGTATTTATTCATCACAAAGCGCAGTTCATTAAGCCCGGGCTCGATGTCTTTTAAAAACTGCTGCCCTTTTTCCGTTAGCTCAATTCCGTAAGAAAAACGATTAAGAAGCGGCAACCCTAATTCAGCTTCTAAACTTTTTATTTGTTTCGTCAACGCTGGTTGTGAAATAAACAACTTAGTTGCCGCCCCAGTAATACTCTTTTCCCGGGCAACCATACGAAAGTACTCTAATTTTTGTAGATTCAAAAAGAAACCTCCTAGAATCTATTGAACGTAAATCTATTATACCCAAAGTAGGAATGCGCTGTGCAGAAAAAAATGATTGTTTTGTTGTTCGTTGGCATCGTTATTGAAGTGATCGGAACCTTGTTTATGGGTGTGTCTGAAGGCTTTAGCCGGATACTTCCATCCATACTTGTATTGGTTTGCTACGTTCTCGCCGTGCTCATTAGCATGGTGATTCTCACCGAAATGGAAGTCGGATTTTATAATGCTGTTTGGTCAGGATTATCAACATCACTCGTCGTCTTATCAGGAATTCTATTTTTTGAGGAATCGATAAACACTTTGAAACTAGTCGGTGTGATTTTCATAATTGTAGGCATTGTTATGCTGAACTTACGTCGAGAAAAACAGGTGGTATTCCGATGATCGGTTATATTTATTTAAGTTTTGCTATCCTTTTATCCGTCGCAGGAAACGTCTGCATGAAGTTGTCGAATGGCTTTAGAAATACCCCAGCAACAATCGCTGCACTCATCTTGTATGCGATCGTACCTGTACAACTAATCCTTGCGGTGCAGCATATGGAAGTGGGCATAGCGTATGCCATATGGGCAGGAAGCGTCATCCTTCTTGTCGCCGTGATCGGGATTCTTTTTCTGCAAGAAAAAGAAACCGCCAAAAAATATTCGCACTTGTATTGATTGCCATAGGGGTTAGCATGTTGCAACTTTCTTAACTATTATCTGAACACCCATTGTGCAATTGCGCTGCCAATAATCACCCCGACGACAACTAAACCAAACATGATCACATATTTCTTTTTCAATAGAATCACCTCCACACGCTATGATTATGAACTTGAATCTTCTCTTGTCGATTGCCGAATTGCAGTATAGAGAAGGCCTGGTTCAATGATGAGGTTAATGGCGATATGTGCTACTATCGCTGGATAAATCACTCGGTCAGATGCAATATAAACGAAAGATAACAAGATACCTAGCACAAATGTACTCAAAAATACTGAGAGCATCATCCTCCAATCTTTCGCAAAAATCCCCCACACCAGATGTATTGCCGCAAAAATAACGGCTGAGAAGAAAATTTGTGCAAAGATACCATAATCTAAGTCTTGAAAAAGATCCATCATAATCTTTCGAAAAAAGACTTCCTCAATTACCCCAGATAAAATGGCTAAAGGGATAGCAAGTGCCTTTAACCACGACACTTCAAATACAAACGAGCGAACCTCAGGGAGCACCCATAACGTATACAATGAAAAAACGATGGTAACAACGAACGCTAAAACCCAGCCTAAGACGGGCACATGTTCTCCAAAACCTAATAAGGAGAAAAATGAAGCCGGATCCGGTAGTAGGAAGATGATTAAGGCAACGAGAAACATGACATTAATTCCAATAACAAGCCCTAACGTTCTTCTTCTTGTGATGTGTCTTTCTCACATATGCATCCCTCAGTTTCTATAAGTAAAGTGCTGTAACAACCATTCAGGAGTTGAGCAGTACTTTTTTCATATTGATTCATAAATTCTGTCATGTTACTCATCGCTGCTATAAGTAAAACGTCAAAAGCTATATGACCTTCACTAAGGAGCACTACCGTTAAATATTTGTACTGCACCGGCAGCAAGACGAAGAACCTCAAGAATAACGAGATAAAAACGCATAAAAAGTCCAGCACATATTCCGAAACGAAGGATGCGTTTCTTAAGTATCTATATGTAATGAACGTAACATTTTCTTGACCTGTACTGTTGTTGCTTTCCACTGCATGCGGATGGTTGCACTCCGGAGTACAAGTGCAACATCGGTGGTCTAAGTACGCCCACCGTGTTTTCTTGACACTCCAGAAAAGAAGGGCGACATTACCTCGCCGCTTTAGTGTGTGGAAAGAAGTCCAAATGCCCCATATATTCATTATTGTGACACTTGAGAAAGAAAATCATGATTTTAAACGTGAATGTGCACATAAATGGGGGCAACTGTCACAAATCGCGATATATGTGACCGTTGAGGTCGAAAGTGCCCAGTTTGAAAGCTGAATGGTCACATAAGTGACAGCACATAACATTCCTTGCGCCAAGGGGTGACCATCAGTCACGTCTTTTTCCCCTTCGACAATCGCTGTCCGTGTTAGCCTTAACCCTCGCGGTGACGAACAACCGAGTTGTCGATGTGAAACGAAATGAACGTCAACAGACATTATGTAGGTGTCCGTTCACCAGCAAAAATCGATTCTGAATCTTTTTTTCGTTCAACTTATATAACTTTTCTATCGATCCTTTTGTACTACTTATTTCCTTTTGACTGATACATCAAACTTCTTTAATCCATCTTAACAAATTTGTAATCTATGGTTTTTTTCAATCATAAAAGCACGACCTCGAACATACACTTTGTGAGTTAACCTCACTTACAAAGGAGTTGTGCAACTTGTGTACAGCAGCGACGGTGAATACGAAAGATGGGAATCACTTTTTGGCGCGGAACTTTGATTTTTATGACCTTCCGACTGACTATGAAGTGTACATTCTTCCGAGAAATTATTCGTGGACGAACAAATTAGAAAATCGCCGGATTACAAGTCGGTATGCAGTCGTAGGAATGGGTTTAGAGACGGAGGACCAATTTGGGTTATTTGATGGATTAAATGAACACGGCCTTATGGGCGTAGTGCACTACTTAGAAGGATTCGCTGAATTCAGCACGCGACCACGCCGAGACAAACTTAACATTGCTGCGATCGACTTTATTACGTTTGTTCTTACGCAATTTCGAACGACCGATGAGCTGGTCGGTGAATTAAGAAACATTAACATTATGGCACGAGATCTCGAACTGACAAACGGCCCTCCTCCGATCCACTGGATCTTCACAGATCGTAAACAGAACACCATCGTCATTGAAAGTACGAGAGATGGGCTGCAAGTATATGACAACCGTGTAGGTGCATTTGCAAACAGCCTGATTTTCGCTGGCATCTCATCAACCTCAACCAGTATGCGTCTCTTTCATCTATCCAGCCTAGTGAAGATGTCGTTTGGGGCGATTATCATCTTGTAAAATCACCCGAATTACTCGCTGGCAACTTCGGCATACCCGGTGACTATACATCCCCTTCCCGCTTTGTCCGAGCCGCATTTCTTAGAAATCATATCGAGGAAGCAGAGACTGAAATGGATGGGTTGAAAAACGCCATACGTATTCTTGACTATTGCTCCGTTGCAAAAGGTGCCGATATAGAAGATGGAGCGCCATCGTACACCCTCTATACAAGTGCGATGTGCAGCCAAACCGGCAATTACTATTATTATTCATATACGAACAATCAAATCAATGCCGTAAACCTCTACCGTGAAAATCTGGATGGATCTGCGCCCATTAGTTATCACGTCCCGCTTGAGCAAAGTGTTCGTTATCAAAACTAACAATTATAAATAAATGCGAACGGCACACATTTCCTATATACGGATGTGTGCCTTATTCTTGAATGCACCGGAATATTCTGTACACTTAAAGGAGAGTCAAAGGAGATGTGGAGCGATGAAGGAAAAAGAAATTGAACGGAAATTAGCAATACTAGGCTTAGGCATTCACATACTGCTCATGATCGGCGTCACAATGGCAACATTCTATCTTACATTTTTTGATGGAATGGGCGTGTTGCAAAGTGTTTCACCTACAATTGCCTGGGGGATCCTATTTGTACATGTGGTGAGCACGACGTTGGCGTTTGCGCTCATTCAAAAGTTGGATGGGGATCTACATAAAGCTGGCATGCTACTCATTCGTTTAGGTGCAGCATGATCGTGCTAACACTTGGTGTAGCCATGATTCAGTCCACACTGTTTATTATTGCTGGCAGTATCGGTGTTCGCAGAATGAATAAAGCCAAAGCGATAATGTAAGGAGGTCAATTATGTTCAAGTGGACATTTCTTTCTATCATCCTCATTCCTTTATGGGTGTATATCTTTTACACGTTTGTGGACAACCAGGCCTTTCAAGCTCTTCCATTATTTTTCGCCGTTCTATTTATAAGTGCTGGCATGATCATCAGTTTACAAATTAACGGTTATCAACCTTTAAAATATACGCTCGTCACCATACACGGGTTTGGTTGTTTATCTTTGATTGCTGTGATGCTCATGTTCATGATTTTTCTACTCTATCCGGTTTTTGGGAAGTAGTTAGAGTAAACGTGTCGCCAAGCGTGGCATAGTTTCTGATGAAGAACATTATGGAGAGAAAGCATGTAGATCAGTCTTTTTAAACTTACGAATGTCGAAAAAAATACGGAGATAACCTTATGTGGATACTATTAGGATTCATTGCAATCATCGCAACCTTAATCAACCTGTTTATGTACAAATCAGGTAAGAACTACACTCTTGCAATGGCGCTAGCATTATCATTTACTGCTTTAACCTTATGTGCAGAATACAGCCTCGTTTCCGAGTGGGTACTCGCAGAAGACTGGGCGGCTTTGTTAGATGTTGTACCTAGCATGGAACCGGTGCTATGGGTGGTGACCCTCGTATCCATAGGATTAAATATTACACCGGCCCTGTTGGATCGGAGAAGATGATGTCGCTACATGTAAACGGCATATGAAAAGGTCATAGCAATAACGATCTTACATTGCCTGTTTTTGATGCTATTGAAATAGATTGCATTAGAAGCAAGAAAAATGTAATATATATATAACACTATGTACGATATACATTACTCGCTGTGGGTGATTACATGATAAGTAAAATGAAGATGGCAAGATTAGAAGTAGAGATCACTCAAGAACAGCTTGCTAAGCGAGTGGGGGCCACTAGGCAAACAATTGGGTTGATTGAAAAAGGTGAATACAATCCTAGTTTGCGGTTGTGCATAGCCATTGCAAAAGAATTAAGTAAAACATTAGATGATTTATTTTGGGAGGAAGACTCGGAATGAATTCTTGGATTTCTTATTTATTGCCTAAAGATGAATACAAATCAACCAAAGTAGTACATTTTTTAGCAGAAGGTGGCGTCATTCTTCTGATTTCAACAATTAGCATGCTGCTGCTTAGCCAATATTTCTTTACCATAAATCTTAGCATTGCCTTATTCGTTCCTGTTGCGATCTTCCTTTTTTATGTTACAGGCCGGTATATCGTTTCTGGCATTGAATTTACGGAAGTGGATTCAGAGGACTCATATAAGCGAGAATTAAAAGTAGCTTCCTTAAAATCGATTAGCTTTGCTATTTTGTACTCTCTGTTATCTCTTTTATATCTTGGTTTTCCTAACAACATTAATGATTTGATGAACCTTAGTGGACTATTAGTATTGGTTGGCATGTTTTGGTTTTTAGCCAATTTTATATCATTAAAGCGATCGTACACCAAAAATAAAGCATTACAATGAAATCATGCTTACTAGAGCTTTTATTGCACATATACTAGAGTAAGTATGTTGATTTACCATGAGAATATTTTCGTTGGGTGTAACAGGAAGGTTTCAGATAGCTCATCAAAGACTGCGAATTATTATGTTACAGTGATTTTTATCAGTACTCAAATTATAATCGTTTACAATAAAGAGTATCTACTATCATTTAGTGCTGCTATCAGGATGGGTGTGTATCCGAAAAACGCTTTATTCTTCCACCAATCTCATCTCTGACGCGCTTAAAAACTGCCCATTGTTCTTCTTCCGCACCTTCTGCTTTGGCAGGGTCGTCGAATCCCCAATGCTCACGCTTCACATGAGGGGGAGTTACAGCACTTATCAGCAGCATCTCCACATAACGTCACAACAAAATCAGCATGATTGAGTAGCTCAAGATCAACAATATCCGACGTTTGATTGGAAATATCAATACCCGCTTCCCTCATCGCTTTCACTGCATTTGGGTTTAATCCATGTGCTTCAATTCCTGCACTGTACACATTCCATTCCTCTTGCAAGTACTGTTTTGCAAAACCTTCGGCCATTTGTGAACGGCATGAGTTTCCTGTACATAAAAAATAGATTGTCTTTTTCATAATATCTCTCCATTAATAGATAACTAATAACCATAGATACAACCCAAATAAAGTGATCGCTAGCACCGGAAGCGTAATGACAATTCCTGTTTTGAAATACGTTCCCCAAGAGATCTTTACACCTTTATTCGTTAACACATGTAACCATAGCAATGTTGCTAGTGACCCAATCGGGTGATTTTTGGACCTAAGTCCGCTCCAATCACGTTGGCATAGATTAATGCTTCTTTCGTTAATCCTGTCGTTCCTGATTCTGAGATCGCAATCGCATTAATTAACACTGTTGGCATGTTATTCATCATTGACGATAAGATCGCTGCGATAAAACCCATTCCCATTGTGGCAGCAAACAGACCTTGATCGGCTACGATAAAGATCACATCGGCTAATACATCTGTTAACCCGACATTTCGAAGACCGTATACGACGACATACATCCCAATGGAAAAAAACACAATGTTCCACGGCGCCCCTCTAAGAACCGTTGATGTATTGACGACAGCGCTCGCTCTAGATATGAACAAGAATACAAGGGCAATGCCTCCAGCAACGAACGATACCGGGACGTGAACGAACTCACTGACGATATAGCCAACGAGCAGTAACCCTAACACAACCCAAGATAATTTAAACATCTTCGGGTCTTTTATTGCCAAGGCAGGTTCTTTTAATTGTGAGTAGTCGTAACGCTTAGGAATGCTCTTTCTAAAGTAAAGAAGCAACACAACAATACTCGCAATTAAAGCAAAAAAATTCGGTACAATCATCCGCGTCGCATATTCAATAAAACCTATGCCAAAGAAATCCGCTGAAACAATATTCACTAAGTTACTCACAACAAGTGGAAGTGACGTCGTATCCGCAATAAATCCACTTGCAATAATAAACGGGAAAACCATTGTTTCATTGAAATTTAATGAACGGACCATCGCTAAAACAATTGGTGTCAAAATTAACGCTGCCCCATCGTTGGCAAAAAAAGCAGCAACAATCGAGCCAAGTAAGCAGACATATACGAACATGAGAACGGCATTTCCTTTAGCAACTCTCGCCATATGTAGGGCGGACCATTCGAAGAAACCAATCTCATCTAATATGAGTGAGATAAGAATGACCGCAATAAACGTAAGCGTTGCATTCCACACAATGCCTGTAACATCAATCACATCCGTAAAGCTAACAACGCCGAGCAAAAGGGCAAGCACCGCTCCGCCAATCGCCGACCATCCAATGTTTAAGTTTTTCGGTTGCCATATAACCAGCACTAACGTTACGACAAAAATCAATGAAGCTACTATCACATCTACATTGCCCGATCTCCTTTAACAACTCGCAAGCCCTTCTCTTTCTATCACTTGAAGATAGCGTTCATCTTGATCGCCACTATACTGAAGAAGATCGCGAACCATAGGGAAATAAGGAGAAGTTGAATTTAGTGAAAAATATCGCCACTGCTCTCGTCGTTCTTCTGTGATTAACTCTAAATCTTTTAATTTACGTAAATGCTGACTCACCGCAGGTTGACTAATCCCGAGCATCTCTACAAACTCACACACACAATACGTTTTCTTCTCCACGAGTTTAAGAATTAAAAAGCGGGTCGGATCACCAATAATCTTTAAGCAAGACGTAAGTTCAGTCATGGTTAATTTGTTATGACTCATAAACAATGCACCTCTTCGAAAACAGTATATAAGCAAAATATAATATAAGTCAATATTTATATTAAGGTTGACTTATATTGTGTCTACAGTTATAACGATTCACAATTTAGCTTGCACAACAAGAAGAATCCTCTTTTGTCTCAACATTTTGCTTCGTATAGAAATATTCCCATTCATTACCATCTGGGTCGGTTACCCAAAACTTATCTTGAATCGCATAGCAACAAGTCGTATCCATTTCTTCTCTTGCGAAAAAACCTTCCTTTTCAAGCCGTTCTTTATGTTTCAACACTTCTTCTTTAGCGCTCACTTGAACCCCCAAATGATTAATTTGATTTCCTTCTACTTCTTCTACTTTTGTGAGCGTTAAGTTAAGGTTTGGCTCTGTCGTCAAAAACTTTACATAGTCATCTTTTTCTTTTACTGGAGGAACACTAAACAGCTTTTGGTAAAAATCCTTACTTTCCTCTACGTTTTGTACATTTAAACCGATATGAACATTCATCATCGTACACACTCCTTAATCAATTTTTTTGATTAATTATAGATAAATTAAAGCCGTTATTTAGACGGCTTTAAAATACAACATAACTGTTCGGAAAGAAGTGAATTTACATGTCGCTATTAATGCGATAATAGCTCCAAGTTCCTCTCGTTTCTTTATGTAGTAAGTTCGCATCCGTCATAACTTTTAGGTGATAGGAAAGTTTCGATTGTGGCATTTCTAATTCTTCTTGTAAATCACAAACACACATTTCACCTTGTACACTTAATAAATTTAATACTTGCAGCCTTTTAATATCGGCCAATGCTTTAAACTGTTTTTCATAGGTGACCAGTTGATCATTGGCTAACTTTGTATGCATTTCCTCCATTTGAAAGTCCCGCCTTTTCATCAATTTTTTTTGATTAATATAAGAATAACAAGCAACGATTAATAAATCAACTTTTTTTGATGTATTATTGACCTCACTTAAAAAAATTACTTGAGATCATTTTGACTTTTATTTTCAAATCGTTTATTATTACGTTATACGATATATCGCAAAACGTAATAATGTAAGGAGCGAAAAGATGGTCAAAAAGGGGAAGTTCTCAGAACCGTCATTATTAATATTGATTAGCCTCGCAGAAACAAACCGTCACGGCTATGCATTATGGAAGATATTCAAAAGACGTATGATATTCAATTAGGTCCCGGCACTTTGTATGGAGCGATTTCACGTTTAGAGAAGGCTGGATATATCCGTGTGCTTGAATCAGAAGAGCGTAAAAAACCTTACGCGTTGACAAAAGCAGGTAGTGAGTATTTAACTCAACAAATTGAGGAACTTCAAAAAATAACGACACTCGGTTCCAAAAGGCTAGGCTTACTATGAAATGGCTCATTTATCTATATCCTAAACCGTGGAGAAAACGGTACGGTGAGGAGCTAGGTCAAGTTGTAGAGCACACAGGACTCTCCATCAAGATCATTATTGATTTGTTGCTAGGCATTTTTGATGCTTGGCATGTAGAACTAAGGGAAAGAACGATATGCGGCATACGGCTGGATCGGTTATTCGTACTCATGAGCACGCTCAACGTATTCTTACTATTACAATTAATATCATTAAGGGAGGTTATTCTGTTGGAACAAATTGCTCTAATTATTGCAATGTTATCATTTTTATTGGCGGTTTGTGTATTACTCGTTAATGTTTTCAAGCTTGGCATCACAAAAGGTCTGTCGTTAAATACTAAGTTAGGAAAACTTTCAATGGCATTTATGGGCTCTTATGCTCTATTTTTTGTTTCATTTCTAGTGCTCGCAAATTAACGATGGATTCTTCCCTTCATTACTTGCGCTATTCAATAAAAACAGTTCCTAAACCTCGTTAGGAACTGTTTTTAAGACATATAGAGAATTGGATCCTTTAAAATGCGGACGTCCAACCAGCGTCTGCGGTGACGACCGTACCGTTGACAAAGCTAGCATCATCGGAAGCTAAGAACAGAGCTACTTTGGCAATTTCGTCTGCTTGTCCAACGCGTGGCATTACAGAACGGGCGGCTTGCAAGCGACCACTGCCGAACTCACTTACGTTGTTTAAGGAAGAAGCGATATTCGTTTGCACGCCACCTGGCGCAATGGCGTTACAGCGAATCCCTTTATCCGCATACATATAGCCGGTATTCTTCGTGATGCCAACCACTGCATGTTTTGAGGCTGTATAGGAAACCCCCGCATGCGCACCATTTAAGCCTCCTGAAGAAGCGATATTCACAATCACCCCTGCTTCTTTTTCAAGGAAGTAAGGAAGGGCTTTCCGTGTTGAGCGCATGACGCTTTTCGTATTCACCTCAAATAGTAAATCCCATTTCTCATCCGTAATTTCTCCAGCTGGTTCAAATCCGTCCATAATCCCAGCATTATTCACAAGAATATCGATGGAACCGAATGTATCTACAGCGGTTTCGATCATCGTGTTCACATCGTCTTGTTCAGCGACGTTCACTTTAACAGCAACGGCTTGTCCACCTTGCTCTTTAATCGATGCGGTAACAGCATTGGCACCCTCTTCATTCAAGTCTGCAACAACAACACTCGCGCCTTCTCGCGCGTAAAGCTTTGCAATGGCTTCACCCATACCAGAGGCGGCTCCAGTAACCACCGCTACCTTTTGATCAAGTTTCATCGTTACACATCCTTTTCAAATGTTGTTCATCTCACCTTCCATGCTATCTCCAATCCATCCAGGGAACAATTGACAATTCCCTCAAGTGTGTAAGAAAAACGACAGATGTCCAAAAAGTGTAAAGGAACGTTTCTTATGAATTATCGTTGCGGAATGGATTCAATTTGATTAGTTGCTCAGCGAGCACCTTTGGTGTGTATGGCATACCATGTTCCAACCACATCGAAATCGTTCCTAAAAGGGCCGAGGAAGCATACCAGCGAGCAACTTCTTCAGGCGTCTGAATCGAGTAAAATGCATTTGCTGGATCAGGCTTTAAAATGAGCGTATGAAGCAAGTTTGTAAGCTTTTTTGTAAAGGCAGGCAGTTGCTGGTCGACGAGCAGCATTCGGTACACTTGTTCATTAACAGCAATATGTTCTAACAAACGAGAGAGTGCTTGTTCTGCACGCTGGTCTTCGTCAATGTCCGTGTTCTCAAGGGTTAAAGCTGTACGTATGTCGTAGAGTTTATCGGAAATGAAATGATCGGCTAGGTTATATATATCGTGATAATGATCATAAAACGTGACCCGGTTAATCTCCGCTCGCTTCGCCAACGTATGAACGGTGATTTTCTCTAATGGCATTTCGTGAAGCAGTTCTGTAAAAGCGCGTTTAATGGCGCGGCGTGTTCGCTTAACCCGTAAATCTGGATAGGAATCGTGCATCGATTGTCCACCTCCATTTGACCTCCATTATAGCTGAAGATCGTCGCTTTCATGTTACTTTTATAAATAAAGCGAAGAGCCTCACCAGGCTCTCCACTTAACGTTTTCTCGCGATATGGACTTTTAACTGTTTGCCTTTCACTGTCGTATGTCTCATCGTATCAAGCACCACTTGCCCTTTGCCGTTTAAGATTTCCACATACGTTTGCGTCTCTTCAATCGTAATAATCCCAATGTCTTCGGCGGTCACTCCATCAATTTTGGCGATCGTTCCGACGAAATCAACCGCGCGCAATTTCTTTCGCTTTCCCCCATTGAAATATAGTTTCATGATGTTTTCGTTCAGCTGCTCATTTTTGGCTTTTTTTCGGACTGGTTGGCTGTTGACCTTCTTTAGGAATTCAGGTTTAGCCCGGCGTACTTGTTCTCGTGATGGCGATGTGGACTCGGGGATTTGGAACCCGATATAGTTTTCGATTGCTTCGAGCGACTCGTCTTCAGCTGAGGTGACAAACGTAATGGCTTTGCCAATATGCCCAGCACGACCGGTTCTACCTGTACGGTGGACGTACCGTTCTTTGTCCGTTGGAAGATCATAGTTGATCACATGGCTGATCCGCTCAACATCAATACCTCTCGCAGCGACGTCGGTGGCAATGAGATAGCGAAACTCCCCTCTTCTAAACTCCTCCATCACGTCAAGTCGATCATACTGTTCCATACCGCCGTGCAGTTTATCACAGTCATACCCTCGATCAACGAGTTGCTCAGAAACGGTGTCGACGCGTTCTTGCGTACTACAAAATACGATGGCACTATCTGGTTTTCCACAACCGTAATATCTTCCAACAATGCGAATTTGTTCTCTTCGTCTACACGATAAAGCGTATGGTCAATCTGTTCCACTGTTGTGCCATCTTCTTCAATGTCAACATCAACCGGCGCGTTCATATATTGACTTGAGAGTTCCTTCACTCGCTCGGGTAAGGTTGCTGAGAATAACATCGTCACCCTTTGCTCGGGAACTTCAGAAATAATCGCCTCAACTTGCTCAATAAACCCCATGTTTAGCATTTCATCCGCTTCATCGATAACCAAGTACTTTATATGTTCGAGCGGCAGCGTGCCTTTTTCAATATGGTCGAGCATCCGTCCAGGCGTGCCAACGACGACATGTGTTTTTTGCTTTAGTTCATCTTTTTGTTTAAAAAACGGTTGTTTCCCAACGACCGCCGAAGCTTTAATTCGTTTATAGCGGCCTAAATTGACGATGTCCTCTTTCACTTGAAACGCCAACTCCCGTGTTGGTGTAAGCACGAGCGCTTGCGGCTTATTCTCTTGCCAATCCACCTGCTCGCAAATTGGAATTCCGTACGCAGCCGTTTTCCCACTTCCCGTGTGCGACGAGACAATCACGTCTTTCTTTTCCAGAACGAGCGGGATCACCTGCCTTTGTACCGGGGTCGGCGAATCATAGTTCAAGTTCGCTAACGCTTGATTCAATTCGTCACTTAATCCGTACGCTGTAAAGCGATGTTGTGTCATGTGTATGCCTCATTTACTAAAGGTAGTTTCACTGCCTAGATCTTCTCCTTACGAAACTATAATTATACCTTAGAAAATGACTCACCTCAGAGAAAAAGTTCTAATGATTTGAATTAAAGACAAAACGATGCCTAAACCAATAAAGAAAAACTTCCACTGCACGTCATACAAAAAGGGGTCATAGAAGATAAAGATTCTTGGCCATGGCATGAATAACCCCGAGATATATAATTTGTCGGATGATTAAATAAACAATAAATAACGGAACATTCATTTGATATTTTCTGTTGTTTCGCAAATTCAAGACCGTAATATATCAAACCAAATCTGGATAGATGTTCCCAGAATTAGTATAGCAAGTATCCATTGCAAAACTTTGGTGTTCATTTTTTGACCAAGCTTTGCGCCAATTGGGGAAGCAATAACACTCGCTATAATCATAACAATAGCTGGACCGTACAACACTTGATCGGTCGCTACTTTCCCAACAGTGGAGCCAATAGATGATATGAATGTAACCGCTAAAGATGTGGCAATGGTCACTCGTTTTGGTAATTTCATTACGGTTAACATAATCGGAACGAGCAAAAACGACCCTGCCGCTCCAACAATCCCTGAAGCAATTCCAACGATAAACGATAAACTAGCCGCAATCCCTCTATTAAAGGAAATCTGATTGGCTGATTGATTAGATCGTTGTTTCTTAGGCAGAAACATCAATACGGCCGCAATCGTTGCAAGAATAGCATAAACGATGTTCACCGAACTTTCAGGGATGTAGTTTGAAGCAAATGCACCGATAAAACTGCCAATTAAAATGCTACTTCCCATATAAAGAATGAGCTTTCGATGCAAGTAACCGGTTCCTCGATATGCCCATACACCCGCAATGGTTGCGAAAAAGACTTGTATCGCACTAATTCCCGATACTTCATGTGCTGTGAAAGCAGAGAAACCGAGCATCGGTGGAATAAAGAGAAGCAGCGGATATTTAATGATTGAACCACCAACTCCGACCATACCTGATATAAATGAACCAAAAAATCCAATGAAGAAAATCGTGATGATAAACATCAAGTCCATGAGTGTCTCCTAACCGATGAAAAAGAGGGACAATTTCCGTCCCTCTCTTCAACATTCTTTACTCTCCTTTTTTAATATGAAAAGTGAGAACGCCACCTTCTTCTTTTGACTGTAACAATTCATGTCCAGTAGAATTAGCCCACGCTTCAAAATCCTTTAATGCCCCTTGATCCGTTGCTTGCACCTCTAAAACTTCCCCAACGTTTAGTTCCTTCATTTCTTTTTTCGTTTTAACAATGGGCATTGGACATGCCATTCCTTTAGCGTCTAATACTTTGTTTACATCCATCATTATCGTCTCCTTTTTGTTTAGCGAATGGCACAGCGATTCGGTCCGACTTCCATTTCTCGTTGTTCTTCTTCGCTTGGTTTTTTAACGCCTAGGTTCGTTTCGCGAATCTCTTGATAAGCATTCGGTTGTGGCGGTAGATTGTCTGTCACCATGGAGCGAAATGTCGTTTTATCATCCACATTTAAACCATGGTTTTCTTCAAATAAAACCCCTAATTTTTCTGCAACACTGCCGTCTTCGTTTAATTCATCCACATTCATAAAATGAGCAGGTAGTACAATTAGCTCTGACGATAAGTCTTTGTATTTTGTATAGAGAGAGTTTCTTAGATCCGTTACCCAGTCTTCTGCTTTCCCTGCCAAGTCGGGCCTACCAATGGAATCAATAAACAGAATATCCCCTGATAGCAGATAAACATCGTCAATAATGAAAGACGTTGAACCGATCGTGTGACCTGGTGTATAGAGCGCCTGGATGTCAATTGTTGTAGCCCCTACAGTGATGTGAGAGCCGTCTTCGATCGATTCATAGCTAAACGTTACCCCATTTGCATCTTTTGAAGGAAGCCAGTACTTTGCATTCGTTAATTCGGCAAGGGTCCGCCCCCCAGAGATATGATCTGCATGTAAGTGAGTGTCTAAAACATGCGCAATGGATACTTCTTTTTCGTTAGCAAGCGTTACATAAGCATCGGTCATCCGTGCTGAATCAATGACAACGGCTTCACTACCCGAAATCACCATATAAGAAAGACAGCCTTTTCCAAGTCGTACAAATTGGTATAACTCGCCTCCGTCAGTTAAATCTGCTACTTTTATGGGCTCTAAATGTTCACTCCAAGCCTTCATACCACCTGATAGATAAGATACAGCCAACCCTTCTTCGACTAACATTTCTCCAACCATAATCGATGAATTCTCTTTCGCACATACAACGAGTATCGGTTGATGAGAAGGGAGCTTTGGTAAGATTTCTTCTACCCCATCCAATAGGTCAAAATATGGAACGTTCAAATAGTCAAATTGTGCGCCTTCCACTTTCCAATCCTGGAACGCATCTTCATTTCGAACGTCTAGAATAAACAATGGCTCTTGCTGAATTACTTTCGTTGCTAGCTCCTTTGCTGACAACGCTGTTAAGCCTTCTTTTTTCCATTGGCTCATACCAGGAATCACATTAACTACTTGCGTGTAGCCATTTTTCGATAATGTGTGTGCCGCTAAGTCGCTGCGATTGCCGGTTCGACAAACGACGTATACGGTTTTTTCTTTGTCGACTTCTTGTATTCTCGTTTCTAATTCTCCTAGCGGAATTGATTGAGCCCTGGAATATGAAACTCCTCATGTTCATTCTTTTCACGGACATCAAGAATCGTCATGGGTTCGCTATTCTGAATAGCTGTTTGCAAACCTTCATTGTCAATCACATGAGGGAAAGAAGGAGCTTCTTCTTCACGATCCCTAGCTGCACGCAAGTAATGCTTAAGGGTGTCGCCTTCTTCAGCAGTACCGATATAGTCATGCCCAGCTTTTTGTGCCCATGCTTTTACATCCGCAGTAGAGCCCTTATCAGTTGCTTGAATTTGAACCACACTTCCTGGCTCGATGTCTTTCATCGCTTTTTTTGTCCGCACAATCGGCATTGGGCAAGCCAACCCTTTTGCATCTACGAGTACATCATGTTTCATTTCTTCCATTACGAGCACCCTCTCTTATTTGTCTGTTTCACCTGTCCATTCGAGTTTCCCGCTTTCCACAACGCCCGCCAGAACGACAGACGATAATTTAGCGTTTTGAGCGGTCTCATTCAGTCACCTAATTCTCTAAATGTCCAACGAGAATTATGAGACTTCCTGTAATATTTGCTTCCGCTACTTCTCAATTTATCCGTATGATTTTCTACTTATTTAGGACTAACACGCTTCTTATCATTTTCCTCTTTTAATCGTTCCAAGCATTCATTCCACCTTTCACATTGGCAACGTTATTGAACCCAGCTTTCTTTAACATAGCCGCAGCTTTTCGGCTCCGCATACCACTTTGACAGATGACAATGACGAGTTCGTCTTTACGCAAATGGTTGAGATTTTTTCCTAATTCATTAAGTGGAATATTTTTGGCTTTTTTTATCTTTCTACCTTTAAATTCACCTTTGGTTCGAACATCAACGAGTTGAATATGACTTTCGTTTAACCGCCCGTTTAGCTCTGTTGTAGTCATTTGTTCAATCCCTTTTTGCGATCGTCTAGCGATCAGCACCAAACCAATAATGAGAACAACGATAATCGCATACGTCACGATGCCTCCACCTCCCAAACATTAAATAAATAGATTGACGTTTCCGTCTTCAGCATCTGCCAAGTAAGCCGCTACACCCGCATATTGGCTACTCTCCCGTAGTTCTTCTTTTTGCAAGCCTAATAAATCCAAAGTCATTGTACACGCAACTAAGTTGATGTCTTGCTCTTCTGCTAGATCAATTAAATCAGCCAAAGGCATCGCATTATGCTTTTTCATGACGTTTTTGATTAACTTTGGGCTACACCCGCAAATTGCATCTTTGATAACCCCATCTTCTCTGGTCCACGAGGCATCATTTTGCCAAACATTTTTCCATCAAGCTTTTATTCGCTTTAATCGGCTCATCTTTTCGTAATGCATTCAAACCCCAGAACGTATGGAAAATCGTAACTTTATGATCGTAGGCCGCCGCCCCATTCGCAATGATGTACGCCGCCATTGCTTTATCATAATCACCACTAAATAAAATAATATTGGTTGTTTTTTCTTCGCTCATCTTGACTCCTCCAATTATATACATGTACCCCTATGGGTATAATAAAATGCAAAAAATTTTTCTAAGATAGACAGACTCCTGTCTACCTTAGCGGCTTTTCACGAGTAAATTGACAGCTTGGTCCACGTATTCTTTCGTGTCTTCCCCATCTTCAATTGCTTTTTGAACACACTCAACGAGGTTTTCACTTACAATCACACCCATTGTGCGATCAATTGCTGTTCGAGACGCAGAAAGTTGAGACACAACGTCACGACAATCTTCGCCTTCTTCCATCATCTTGAGTACACCACGTATTTGTCCTTCAATTCGTTTTAAGCGGTTTTTCATCTGCTCTGTATATTCCATCTCGCTTCACCTCTGCCCACATCATATACCCCCATAGGTATGTTGTCAAATCTTCACCGAGCATCTTCTGCTTTATTTATCGAAATTTAACATAAATTTATTGAAAAACGATAAATTTATGTTAAGATACGTGTAAAACGTAAAGGAATGATTCAGATGGCAAGTACACGGTTTTTAATGATATCCATCTTCTTCATAGGCTTGAGTGTTTTTATGGTTGCCTTTTTGTATTTGCCTTACTTAACGAACGTATTCGTTGAGATTGACCCCTCGTATGCGTACTTACAAATACCCGGATTAGCAGGCATTTACGTAACTTTGATCCCATTTGGTTATGCTCTTTATCAATCGTTTTTACTTCTACGGTATATTGAACAACGTGAGGTTTTTAGTATGCACTCCGCTAGAGCATTAAAATCCATTCGCAGTTGTGCTTTCGTGATTGCAGGGTTCTATATTGTCGGGTGTGTGTTTTTCTTCACTCAAAACGCCCTCCACCCTAGCTTGCTACTTATTAGCGCCGCAATTATATTCGTATGTTTCGTGATTTCTGTGTTTTCCGGTCTATTACAAGCTTTATTAACCAGTGCTGTAGAAATAAAAGAAGAAAACGAACTGACTGTATGAGGGTGGGCCAATGACCATTATCGTAAATCTAGATGTGATGTTAGCAAAAAGGAAAATGAGTGTAACGGAGTTAACCGATCGAGTAGGCATTACAATGGCCAATTTATCAATCCTTAAAAATGGTAAAGCAAAAGCCATCCGCTTCTCGACGTTAGATGCCATTTGTAAAGCGCTAGACTGTCAGCCAGCCGACATATTGGAGTACAAAGCAGATGAATAGGATAAAGAAAATGCTGTTTTTCATCCCATTATCGTTGTTATCAGCATGCAGTTTACTAGGAATGGGTGGCACAGAGTTCCATACATTTGAAGGTATATCGAAAGCAGAAATCTATAATTTTGAAAAATACGGAGGCAGCGGGGCAAATTCTGAAGTGGCTATTTTAACTGAACATGATGAATTACAATCTTTAAAAAGCTCATTGGATAAAGCATCCGACGGGGTTAGGGTGAATCCAAGAGAAACAACACCTGAATATGATATGATCCTTCATCACGAAAAGGGAGATACAATTCTTCACTTGATCGTTGGGGAACGCGGAGACACGAGTCATGTGATGTATGCCGGTTATGAAAACGAACATTTTATCTTGCCTATAGAGAGCACAGAAAAAATCATCGATTTGATAAATTAACGAGTGTGGCGAAAGAGGTGCGGGGAATTCCTAAACAAGTATTTTACGCTTTCTTTTCCAATCGGTGTAAGCGGCGCTCAAAATCATTCACTTTGCTAAAATATAGCTCAGTATCAATTTTTAGTTCTGTGTATAAATCAATTTGATTGTTGATTTTCTTATTTACATTTTTTAGCAAAGCTACAATTTCATCTTGTTGAGATTGTTCAATACGATCAAGGCGGGTGAACACTTCCCCGAATTGCGAATCGACCATGTCGAACCTTTTATCAATATCATCAAACCTTTTATCCATGTCTGTTTTCAATTGTATTAGAGCGTCAAGGACTTTTTGCTCGTCCATCTTCTCACCTCCTTGTGCATATCATAGCACAGAACAAAAACCGTGAGAATATTTGCGAGGTCGTAATCCCGCACACTCCATTCCCTAGACGCCTTTTAGGCTGATGCAAAAGCAACGATGACAAGATTTATCGTCCAAATTATGGATTAAATCTCCTTATATACATACTCCTGGATTAATTATCTTACATATCTGAAAAAAAGTTAAATAATCTACGCGGGTGCGGTATATTATTTTTACGTACTTTAATCTTATCATCATTTTGTACAGCCACTACCGTTGGTGTTTACGTCTCGAGGAGCTCAACACTCATTTATCATGATGAACCGTAGGCAAATCGTCCATCTACATTTTGAGCTTATTAAACTACGTTTCATTCTTTAACCACAGATCGTTGTTTCTTTAATGTTGGGTATTTGTGTAATTATTCATACAAATATTAAAGAAATGTGAGGGGTTGAGTGATGAAAAAGTTTGCTCTGTCCATTAGTCTAGCATCCGTATTCGTATTAGCTGGGTGTCTAGAGATCGGTGAGGAATCGTTGGATTCGGATGTGACTGAAGAAGAAGTAGAGGAAGAAGCGCCTGGCGATGTTGATGTTGAAAATGAAGAAGAGGACGAAGAAACAGAAGAACCAGCGGAGCCTGAAGGCGTTCCTGAAGTCGGCGACACGGTGACGAATGAGAATGGTGAACATACGCTCGTGAGTTTGAACGAAGACATCGAAGCACTGGAATCAAGTCCGATTTCTTTGGAAATTGAAAAGGTGAACGGTGTTTCGGCTATGCTTGAAGGAATGGCTGCTGACATGGTCGACGACCCAGATGTCGAATACATTCAAGTAGACATGGTTGTCGAAAACACGAGCGATGATGATGTGACCTTTTATGCGTCACAAGCAACGCTTATTACAGATACAGGTGAACAATCGGAAGCAGACATGTTGCTTAGCGACCATATCGACGGCGATTATTTCGGAAACGTGACGAAATCCGGAACGTCCATCTTTGTGTTAAACAACTCCATGGCAGAAGAAATGACAAGCGTACAAATTCGGTTTTCCGCTCCTTACAATACCGAATCATGGGATGACCTCGGTGAAGATATTCGAGTTGATATCGACCTCTGAATATTAAACGCCCAGCGATTATGACCATGGAAAGAACGAGTTCCCCGATGATGTAGGGGACTCGTTTTTCACTTTTGATACGTTTTAGCAGACCAAAAAGTAGGCACTTAATCGTAGCGAAGACTTCCAATTACCTCGTATATGCGTATTTGTGACAGGGTGTGCCACAGGCCTAGCACTCTCATATACATTTCTTTTTGATTGCATGGGGTGGAGGTACGGCTGAGGGCCGGGACCTCATTTATGTGACCATCCGTGCCGGAAAACGGGCTCTTATCGACTCCGATTGTCACTGATACGACTTTTTGTGACCAGTTGGAACCTTTTTGTGACATTTGCCGGCCCCATACACCGGTTTTGCTACTTGAATTGTCACTTATATCAGGATTTGTGACAGTTTGCGTACCGGGCCCTCACTCTCATGTATACTTCTCTTCGATTGCATGGAGCGGAGGGACGGGCGAGGACCGAGAACTCATTTATGTGACCATCCGTGCCGGAAATCGTTCTCTTATCGACTCCGATTGTCACTGAAACGACTTTTTGTGACCAGTTGGAACCTTTTTGTGACATTTGCCGGCCCCATACACCGGTTTTGCTATCTGAACTGTCACTTATATCAATATATGATGCGGTTGGTGCGCTGAAGTACCCAGTTTGAGTGGCAGATTGTCACATAAGGTAACATAACAACCTGTATTTTCAAATTGTGCGGATAGAGCTGTCAACTTCTCTATGCGACCGGCGATTTGTAACTCTCCCCCCTCCCCTGAACACTGGAAGAAATGCTTTTTTCTACTTATGAGAAAAGACTTTTCATGTTTTGTGTTAAAATGGCTACTTAACTGCATGAAACGCCCCTATCACTATTAGCACATATGAGACTCTTTCAAACAGATAAGGAGGAATTGAATTGATTCGAAAGGCAAGTCCTCAAGACATAGATGCGATCATTAACATTTGGCATGAAGGCTCGATCCTCGCGCACAGTTTTATTCGTCCCGACTATTGGAATTCTCAAATAGACGAGATGAAAACAACGTATATTCCAATGTCCGTTACATACGTTAAAGTTGAGAATATGAAGATTGTTGGTTTCATTTCCATGGTTGAAAATTATTTAGCCGCTCTATTTGTTGATCAACATTACCAAAATAGTGGGATCGGCAAAGAGTTATTGGAATGTGGAAAAAAACAAAGAGAGCATATGAAAGTAAAGGTGTACAAAAAGAATACAAAAGCTGTTAACTTTTATGAAAGAAACGGCTTTATAAAAGTTGAGTCCTTAGTAGATGAAAACACAAATGAGCAAGAGTGTCTTATGGAGTGGAATGGAAAGCACGACTAACCGATATGTTTCATAAAAATCTTCCATAAGAGATTAGCATCTATTAAAGAAAGACCTCTAGAACGTTCTATTAGCCAAAAACGTATTTGTTATTTTAGCCAGTTCAATCATTATTTAAGCCGTTACATGAAGAAGGCGAGAAGTAATTGTTGTTAATGATTTTTTGCAGTCTTATTCACTGAGATGAAAACCAATAAAGCAACCAATACAAGTACCCCGCTGCTAATGCCGACATAGTTTATTGAGCTCAAGCTTATGACTCCACCTCCTAGAATTGCTCCTAAACCGATTCCCATATATAAAGAAGAGGCACTAAAAGATAGGATCATGGATGCCTGTTTAGGATTTAACGAAATCAAGTATGCATTTAATGCTGGATTCATCCCAAAACCAGGGATCCCCCATAATAAGGAAACCAAACCTACTAGAACAACGGCCAATGGAGATGGATTTAATAAGGTAAGCAAAGAGAAAGCTGCTAATAAAATAGCGAAACCAAAAAGTGATAATTTAAGTGTTGTTGCAGCACCGATACGGTCTGTTAAATACCCGCCAGCTAGATTGCCTAATAAAGCGCCAACACCAAGTATTAGCAGGAAAATGCTTATATTCTCGATATTAGTAATCGCCGTAATCATTGGCGCGATATACGTATACGTCATAAACCCGCCTGTTGTTCCGATAATGCTAACACTCAATGTTAATACGATAATCTTGTTAAAACTTTTGAGTCTCTCTTTTATACTCACAGAAACTTCTCGCTCAATTTTTGGTAAGAATAGTAAAACTCCAACTGCAGTTACGAAAGCTACCACTGCTACGAAAAGAAAAGAATAACGCCAGGTCATGGCATTACCAATCCATGTACCAATAGGAGCACCTAAAATTAACCCAATAGTTATACCAGCGATTACAAATGACAAAGCTTTTCCACGCATTGTATCCGTAACCAAACTTGTTGATGCAGCCATAGCCAAGGGAGTGAAAACAGCTGCGGCTAGTGCAGCCATTATTCTTGTTACGAACAGTAATTCAAATGAAGTGACAACTGCAGAAAGCCCATTTGCAATGGTGAAAACAACCATCGATATTACTAAAAGCTTCTTAACAGGCATATTAGACATCAATGTACCTAAAACAGGCCCCAATTGCATAGGTAATGGCAAAGGCTGTCACTAATTGTCCGGCCGCTGTAATCGTGACTCCCATATCGTTCGCAATGTTCGGTAGTAAGCCAGCAATAACAAAATCATCTGTACCAATAATAAACGTTCCTAACACTAATAGTAAGAGCCGATAATTCATTGTTCCTTAATCCCGCTCTGGCGTTGTTTAACGAGATGCCAGAAGTCAATTAACTCTTTTAAATGCTTTTGGGAATTTTCTAATTGCTTAATTTGTTGCCTTGTTTTTAGTAATTTCTCTTCGTATAGAGTGATTGCTGAATCTGCACAATTCCAATCACCGTCCGTAGGTTCAATGGAACCACACGCAATAACAGGCTGTATTTCATCCGTTTTCAGCCCGATATCTAGAAATAATTGAATCGCTTTTACACGTTCAATATCTTGCTCATCATAAACCCGATAACCATTTTCTTCACGAAAAGGTTGAATTAACCTTTTTTTCTCGTAATAACGAATTGAACGAGTACTAACACCTGTTCGATTCGAAAGTTCACTGATCTTCATTATCGTCCCCTCCTTTCCAACAATATAAAGTATGACACGATGTGAATGTAAAGAGGGAATGTTGTACCTACGTTTTTAGACAAGTTCTATGCAACGAGTGCGACTATAAATTAAATAAAATCTTTTGCGGTGCAGCACCACTATTTAATCCCATATGTTTGTAATTTATGGCCGTACATACTCTGTTAAAATAAGATAACTGAACGAATTTCATAACTACCAGCGATAGTTTCCCGATGTTTTCACGCCACTACAAGGAGTACCGCCCCAAACAGTCGCTTGATCTATGGAGCGCCTTTTGACATTGTGCGTACGGCTCATTCTTGTCGCCATTATACGTTTCAATAATTCAACAGACTGCAAACCTTACTGCCCTTCGTGAAGAAATCGGACGTTCCCAACTTTTTGAACAACCCTTGCGAAACAATCCTATCGAAACTCCTCTTTAAGAAGTATGTTAAAGTGACTTTAATAGAGGTGTTAATATGTTATTTAAAAAAATGAGGTATACTAACAATTACAGTGCACATAAAGCAACATTTATAACTTTTGTATTCTGGGGATTGTTCATCCTTTCCATGTCCATGTATGGAATTTGGTTTGAAGAAACCATGCTAAACATACACACATTATTTCTAATAATTGGTTTACTACTATTCTTTACAACAAATTATATCTCCAATAGAGGTAATCGAAGTAAATAAACGGCACGTACTTTATTCAAGTGCGTGCCGTTTTTATTATGCTAGTTCGCATCCATGTGCATTGCACGAAAACGTGTAACGTCTCCCCCGTTACCTTCATTACCGTTGTTTAACGTTGCTAATCCAAATGTTCCAATTGCTGGAACGTCTTTGGAAACTAACCAAAGGTGATCAACATCGGCCTCGCTACAACAAACAAGAAACCATTGAAGCTTTGTTTCAATAGGACAAACAGTCCGAATTGATCTTACCAGCGAAACCCTATGAATGCGTGCACTATTAAACATTGAGCGCCGATAAATATGGCTGTGTCCACTTTGATAAGAACCCGTATTCCACTTCATCACGTTACACTTCACAGAAGGTGTTGGTAAACATCCACTTTGACCGGATAGATATTCTCTCCTAGAACCATGACCTTGTCACTCGGTATGACCCAATGTAGGGTATGTATCAAACATCGATGGAATGGTAGCTATACCTTCGATTAATGGCCAAACGATCTTTGGCATTATAGTATACGAAGTTCTATTCTCAGCTAATGAATGGATGGCAATGCTATTTTGATCACTGCACGAGATCGGAGAAATTGGAAGCATTGAAACGCTTATCCTTTGCCTTAAAAGACGGAGGCTTAAAAAAAGTCACCGAAGCACTGGTCAATGCTTCTGAGCGTGGGCACCCTTCCGCGGAGTCCATTCAGCAGAACTTTTATCAATTGATTAACGGACGTGGGCTCCGCCCGACCATTCAACCGAAACAGACGTTACCCAAGATGCCAAAGGCAACACGCGGCCTGTCTCACTACGACCAACTACTGAATGAAGTGAACGCCGAATGAGCTCATCGATCCCGGAGTTAGCAAATCCTTAAAGCTAGGTTGGGTGCGCGAGCACTACCTTGAAATAGACGCTTCTACATGGAGTCCTTGGATTTACTCATTTTTAGATGAGTTGAGTTATATTTCTTTGCACAAGGAAAGGGCGAAGTTGTTGTTTTAAGTCATTTCCTTGTGTTACGAGAAAACAGGCATCATCATTACGAGTAATTTGACGTTCGGGGAGTGGAATCATGTTTTTGGCGAACCGATTCTTCACGGAAGCCGTGATCGATCGCCCCATCCTCCACTCTCATTTGGTCGTCTTTAACGGAGAAAGTCACCGGTACAAGGAATCCATGATTCATCAGTAACAAGGATTGGCAAGTGGTTATATTTTAATTGCCATTTATGTATTTCTTACTTGCTATATACAACTTGATTACGAGATATATTGGAATAGATCAATAATGTACAAACCTCCGCTTTACTCGTAGAAGTAAGCATTTTAGCTACTGGTTTAAAATATCCTATATAATTAAATGTTTCCTATTGGATTTCTGCAATCGCCCATTTGAATCCCCTTATTATTAATATGCTTTTTCAGATTCAAAATAGCGTTTCCTTGATAAACTTGTTCCATAACATTTTCTATTTTTTTGCTTTCTTGTTTACTTACTACTTGCTTCATAAGCATTTTTTGGAACCATTGACTAATTTCCGCCGGTAAAACATTTCCAGCAATGGAAGAAAGGCGATCATATCCGTGTAATACTTTTTCTTCTAAATTCAGTTCTCCACCAGCATAAAAGTATAAAACGTTATTCATACCTTTTTTTATTCGTTCAACTTTTTCTTTATTGCCAGCATCTTTTATTCCAACCACTAAGTCATTCGTACTTAATTGGATTATACTTTTTTCTGATAAATCAAATCCAGTTCTTTTTGGATTGTTATATAAAATTGTAGGTTTATTACTAAGGTGAATAATCCTCTCTGTATAAACTATTGCTTCTTGTTGAGTCGGTATAACATAAGGGGGATACCCAAGCATGATACCTGATATTTTTGAATGACGAATCTTTTCAGCTAATTCCTCTGCTTCTTTCTGTCTAATTGAAGCTACACCAAATATAACTTCCATATTACTAATGAGTTCTTCTTCCAGTTCTATTCCGTTTATTAATTCAATTTTTTCTTGGAGGTTTAGACTGTGCTGTTCTCCGGTAGTTCCAGAGACAAGAACAGATTTTACTCCTTGTTTATATAGGTCTTTTATATGCGTTATTGTTCCTTGAACATTTATAGATTCATCATCAAAAAAAGCTGTTGGTACGGCAATATGAATTTTTTCGGTGAGCATTTTGTTATTCCTCTTTTCCTTTAATATACTTGTACTAAACTGCCTGTTAGCACAAAAATTAATATCCACTGGGCTGCTTTCCCCCAATTGTTTAAAGATCGAATGCATTATATAAACATCTAAACTATATGATAGAATTGATCACTTCTGCTAATTGACGAAAATTTATACCTTTATAATTATTTTGTTTTCTAAATAGTAATGTAGTCTTTAATTTCGACAAAGTCTATAACTTTAAAGTGCTTTGGAATATAAATGCTCATTCAACTCATTAATTACTGGAGTCTTTTAACCATTATTAAGTCATTTTGTTCTTCGTCCCCCATATAAAAAGAGTGCGCTCCCGTTTGAACAAAACCCAACCTCTCGTAAAAAGAAATAGCATCTTCATTTTTTTCCCATACTCCCAACCAAATTTTCTTTTTCTTCTGTTCCATAGCAATATCCAAAGCTTTATTAAACAGGTATTTACCAAGGCCTAGATTTTGAAATTTATTAATAATATAAATTCGTTCGATCTCAAGGGCGTCATCATCTATTTCTTCAGTCTGGGCATTTCCGGTATTAACCTTTAAATATCCAGCGACCTTATCATTAAAAGAAACAAAAAAGAAATGGGATAAAGGATTGGATAACTCATTTTCTACTTGATATATGTTAAAAGCCTCTGCCAAGTATGTCTTCATATTCTCTGGAGAATTTTGAACCTTAAATGTCTCCTTAAATGTTTCATAGGCAATCTCTTGAAGTTTTCGTGAATCTACCATTGTACATCTTGAAATATTTATATTCATTTAAACCTTTCGCTCCTCTCTATAATCAGTAACTTCTCTTGTTTCCTTTTTTTATAAATTCCCAATCTTTTTCTATATTTCTTCTTACTCTTTGAAGAAGATAAAAAAGATTTTCTATTTCGTCTTCGGACAAACCCTCTAAAGCAATTTTATTGGAATGGTCATTTTCTCTTTTTATAAAAGGAAAAACATTTTTTCCTTTCTCTGTTGGAAAAAGTTTCTTTATTTTTTTGTTATATTTGTCTTCTTTCTTCACGATAAAACCATTCATCTCAAGTTTCTTAATAGAGCGAGCTGCTGTGGTCCGATCAACTTTTATCAAGTCAGCTACCTTCTCTTGAATAATTCCTGGGCTTTCACAGATTCTTACAAGATATAAATACTGGCCTCTCGTAAGGTCATATGCTTTGAATTCTATATTACTTATTGAATCTAACGCCCTCGATATCATTCCAGTCTCACGAAGTATTTCCTTCATATTGAATCCCTCAATAAAATTTCTGTTTTGAAAGCAACATTTATCATCATGTATTTAACCTAACTTAATTTTGTTGTATTTGCAACAAATTATATTGATAAAGAGGTCATTGTGTCAATTTCATAAGTCTTCCTCTTAATAAAGCACAAATAAATCCAATTTGAATACGGTTGTTTTTTAAACATTTTCACGTGTTGTTCGTTCATACGTTCCGTCAGGCGATCACAAGCAAGTTTTGCGCCGTTTGATGCACGAGATCGCAAGGCACGTGCGCTCGTTTTCCTGTTCGTTAGCGAATGGTGTTCAATTAAAATGAATATCCAAAATTAAAAGTATTTCTATTACGTTTTAAGTAAATAAGCCTTCTACATTATCACTAAGGTTACTTTACAACTCCTAATTAAACACAAAAAAACCACCATCACTATGTATGGTGGAGACGGCGGGAGTTGAACCCGCGTCCAGAAATAACGACACTTAAACGTCTACGAGTGTAGTTGCTATATTATCATTTCGCGATCATTTTGGCCTAGCAACAGGCTTAGATGAACGCTAGTCTGTTTAGTCTCTTCTGCTGACCTCAGACGGGGGTCAGACAGCGTAGCCCACTAATAAGTGAGACCCTTCAATCTTCCACATGGGCGATGAAAGGAAGGATCCACAACTATTTACGCAGCTGCTAGAGCTGGTGTTGTGAAAGTTTCTTTAGCTTTGCCAATTATAGGCGTGGGCATTTTTACGAGCTACCCAGCTCGACTCGCAGTCTAAGCTCGACCTATTCCTGTCGAATCCGTATCGTCCCCATATGGTGTATGAGGCAGAGGTTTCCCTCTGGACATATTATAATACCACGTTCTTTCATCCGTGTAAAGCCCTTCACGGTTCCTACAGTTGTCGTGATATGATAGACATATCACGTTATGAAAGGCTGAATCGCATGTATCAAACCCTTGAAGATTGCATCAATGATTTGGAAAAAGCAGGCGAACTCATCCGCATTAAAGAAGAAGTTGATCCGAACTTAGAAATGGCAGCGATTCAACGTCGTGCATACAAGGAGCAAGGACCGGCGATTCTTTTTGAGAATGTAAAAGGGTCGAAGTATCGAGCCGTCGCCAACCTATATGGTACGTCTAAACGAACGAAATACATGTTCCGCAAGACGTGGGACGGGGTCAACGATGTAATTTCCATGCGCGATGATCCGATGAAAGCATTAAAGCATCCATTAAAGAATGCAACGACTGGCTTCTCAGCAGTTAAGGCGTTGCCGATGCGGCTGCCAGGTGTGAAGCATTCTAAGCTGGAAGAGATTCCTCTTACAGACTTGCCGATGATCAAGTCTTGGCCGGATGATGGTGGTGCATTTATTACGTTACCACAAGTGTATAGTGAAGATCCGGACAAGCCGGGCATTATGAATGCCAATCTTGGGATGTACCGTGTACAGCTTAATGGAAACGACTATGAAGAAGGAAAAGAAATCGGTTTGCACTATCAAATTCACCGTGGCATCGGTGTGCATCAATCGAAAGCTGTCAAAAAGGGCGAGCGTTAAAGGTAAGCATCTTTATTGGCGGTCCCCCAGCTCATACATTAAGTGCGGTCATGCCGCTTCCTGAAGGGCTTAGTGAAATGCTATTTGCTGGGCTGCTGTCAGGAAGACGATTCCGTCATAGTTATGAAGATGGCTATTGCATAAGCCACGACGCTGATTTTGTCATTACCGGTGACATCTATCCTGATGACACGAAACCTGAAGGCCCGTTTGGAGATCACCTCGGTTATTACAGTTTGACTCATGAGTTCCCCGTCATGCATGTTAACAAAGTGTACGCACGTCCAGATGCGATTTATCCGTTTACGGTCGTCGGTCGCCCGCCGCAGGAAGATACGACATTTGGAGCGGTCATTCATGAATTAACTGGCGAAGCCGTCACACAAGAGTTGCCCGGCGTAAAAGAAGTGCACGCCATTGATGCAGCTGGTGTTCATCCGCTTCTGTTTGCGATCGGTAGTGAGCGGTACACACCATTTGAAGATGTAAAACGGCCGATGGAATTGCTGACGACCGCGAACCGGATTCTCGCTTCGGGCAATTAAGTCTTGCCAAATATTTGTTCATCACGTCTGATGACGACGATGTGAGCACACATGATGAAGCCGCTTTTCTACAATATGTACTGGA
This sequence comes from Geomicrobium sp. JCM 19037, assembly GCF_000698105.1. Taxonomy (NCBI): domain Bacteria; kingdom Bacillati; phylum Bacillota; class Bacilli; order Caryophanales; genus Geomicrobium; species Geomicrobium sp. JCM 19037. The sequence goes on from NZ_BAWZ01000028.1 coordinate 38,446, forward strand.
ACGGATTGACTTACACCGAGATCTTCACTTCCAGACGAACACGACAATCGATACACTCGACTATTCTGGAACAGGGTTGAACAGCGGGAGTAAAGTCGTCATCGCTGCAATTGGGGATAAAAAGCGGGAGTTATGCACAGACGTGCCAGATACGTTGAAGAACACGAAGGATATCCACAATCCAAACCTGGTCATGCCAGGGGTTATCACCATGGAGATTGGGGATTATGTGGATGAAAACACGACAGCAAAGGAAATCGACGCCCTCTCAGCAAAAATTGCAGCCAACAACGATGTGAATCATTACCCGCTGCTCGTCCTTACCGACGATAGTGCATTTGCAAGTCGATCACTGGACAACTTTCTGTGGACAACTTTCACACGAAGCAATCCTTCCCACGATATGCACGGTGTGAACAGTTTCACGCTCCACAAACATTGGGGATGTGATGCGATGATCATTGATGCACGGCTGAAACCACACCACGCTCCACCGCTCATTGAAGATGAGGACGTTGAAAAACGTATAGAACGATTTTTTCCGATGAATTAAAAAAAGAGTACGGATGGGTTTGCTGCCCATACGTACCCTTTTTTATTTTACCGCAGCGACATCTACTTCTTCACGTGCAAAGTCTGCTTTTTTTAATCGGGCATCAAGTACAAAGTTCCCGAATGGGATGAATGCGACGGCACTCGCTCCGATAAACCACTTCCATGACCACCGAACAGTGAGTGTGACAAGAAAGACAAACGCCATATACAGCAGATAAAGAACGCCATGAGCCATGCCAACAACAGAAACGACTTGATCCATTCCTGCCATATATTTTAGCGGCATTGCAATAAATAATAGTGTAATGAGAGACAAGCCTTCAATGAGACCGACTCTACGAAACCAACGTAGTTGAAAATTCTTCAAGAGCACCTACCCCCTTCACTCTACTGTACAAGATGAGTGAGACGGATCGTTCGACAAATTTATGAACATTCCCGGCCCATTTTTTCTTTCTAGTAAATGAGACGTTCACCCATCGTTTTTGTGACATGTCATGGAACGCCAAGTCCAACTCTTCACGCACCTGATCCATATCTTCAACCGTTCGAACGGTTGACGTACGATCCAATAAGAAGTCAATGTCAATATACATCGTTCGCCCGACTTTAGAACTTCTTACAGACGCACCTTCGATGTGATAGTTCTTTTTTAGTTTCTGTACGTGTGACTCTACCTTGTCTGCGTTTCACTGTCAGGCGTCATTCGCAACAGTTCTCGGCCGTTGCGTTTAATGAGCGTAATCGGGACAGAGAGGAAGTACAGTCCGGCAAGCAGTACCATGAACGGATCAATATAAGGAATAATCCACGCAACGGACGTGCTTTGTAAAAGCAATGCACCAATGAATCCAACAACTACCGCTACGCTTAGTAACGTATCCATGAGCCATTGCGCAGCTTCAGCTTTAATAAACTCTGAGTGATGACGATTCTTTTTCATCACATATTGAATCGCAAAACAGATGACTAAAGAAAAGATTCCATAGCCTAATGCACTACCGAGTGCTACTTCACGACCTCCGCTCATCATGGATGTGATCGACGAGGAGATCGCTGCCACACAAAGAATGCTAATAACAACACCTTGAACAATAACAATCGCCGGTTCAATTGTCGCCTTCCCGAACGGAAAACGGCCACTGTCTTCTTTATCAACATACATGGACCCAAGCAAGGCGATGAGTGACATGATGAGACTAATCACGGAGTACACGCCATCAAATAAGATCATTTGTGAAGAACTCAACAGTCCCCAAATGATCCCTACAATTGCAAATATAAATGCGGTAAATACTGACAAAAACAACAACTTTGACGTAATCGTTTTGCCCATTTTTCTCGACCTCTTTTGTTTTTATGACTGACTGTCAGTCATTATATGATTTTAATTAGAGCCACCCCAAGCGATACAGCGCTCGAAGTGACTGAATATCAATCATTGTAACATACGCTCACACGGTTGTCTAATTTTGTCCGAAATTATTTGTAGGAATATAGATTCATGACAAACACAAGTTTTCCGCCGCCTCATCTTTTTAATGTCTGTCAATCTGTGAATTTATACTCATGTCCTCCTGCTTATTTTTGATGAATTCAGTAAAATGTCACTTTCTTGTATTCATTTTTGGTACATTTTAACGAAGATGACAATTGTAGGAGGATACGATATGAAAAAGTTTCGCATGATCGGATTCGCCAGTTGCTTCGTCGCAGTTGCAGCTTGCGGAAATTCAGAAGAAGTAAGGGAAGAAGAGGAAGAAGTAACGGAAGAAGAGGAACAAGAAACAGTTGAAGAAGTTGAAGACGAGGAAGAGCCTGTTGAGGAGGAGGAAGACGGTGAAGACGATGATTCTGCTACGGAGCCTACCGCTGTCTCCCCTACAGACCATGACGATACGATTGAGTTTCAACATGTGAATTGGATACTCGGATCTCCAGATTATTACGCTGAACCTGGCGTCTGGCTTTACACTGAAGAAGATTACCCGGATGATTATGAAAATACGTTCGATTTTGGCGAAGAAGATGTGCTCGTGTATCAGATTGGTGATGAGGAATACCTCGGACATTCATTCCGTGCACAACATATTATTATCGAGGATGAAGACACCGTTCGCATTGAAGTCGAGCACAATGATGAGCCTGATGAAGATGCTGACGAGTCAGACTTAAATATGCCTCGCCAATTCTTGCGCGTTGACCAAGAGGTGCTACGAGACAAAGGGTTTATTATTGAGACGACCGACGGTGAAGTGTTAAGTCTGGAATAGGCAGAAGTTATAGGTCGTAATCGCGGATAGCGCAAGTCGTGGTTGCCGTTGTGCACAGGTGCTGTGTGCGGGTACGCGCCACTTGGATTGGTTTACTCACAACTATGTGGGTTAATCACTGCATGTACTCACTCCTTCAGCTCCGTTTACCGACTTATGTGTGGATATGTGGGCAAAACGACTCCTCCCCGGAAAGAAAAGCTGGGGATTTATCCACAAACCTTGACGCTTTCTTGCAAAGCGTCAAGGTTTTTTCACCTGCACAGACATGGGACATACGCCGATTTGGTGATCTATCCATGTTGGTTAAAGAAGGAGCTGTCGGCATGAGTCATGCCGAAGCCAAATCGGATTCGGTTCGGCGCGACTCGCGCGACGTCTTATAGGCCAACGACTTATAGATAGTCTGGGCGTAGTCTAGATCGCCGATCTCCTAGAAATACCCATATATTATACAAGTAGACGATTATTCGAGCAAGCACCACCTCAATGGTGGTAAAGCCCAGATACAAATGCAAACTTTTTCGTATACTTTTGGCATCGAGAGTGACGGTTTGAATAATCTTTATTATTTGTAGATGCAAAGTTCAACACGTATAGATTACGCGCTCTTTTCATCAATATCGACATCTTTTTCGTACGTAACGGTTTTGTACGTTTCGTATCGTGTGATGGCAAAGTATGCGCCAATGGCCCACCAACCGCCGAGGATCATCCACTCTTGAATTCCGAGCCCAGCAGGCATCCCTGGCATATATTGCACAAAGAAGAACAGACTCATTAAAAGCGCAAGCCAGCCAATCCACACGCTTCTTCCTGCCCGAAATGGCCGATCCATTTCTGGTAAACGGCGACGTAGCATAATAAATGAAACGGCAACCATTAAGTAAGCAACGACAATTGTTAGTCCTCCCGCATCAACGAGCCAACCGAGCATCGGATCACCAAAAAACGGACTCACAACGGACAATCCACCGATAAAAATGATGGCGTTGGAAGGTGTCCCGTGTTTCGGATGAACTTTGCCAAACCAAGCGGGCAGCATCTTCGTATCCGCCATCGCAAAAATGACGCGACTTCCTCCAATGATAAACGCATTCCAACTCGTTAAGATTCCGGCAATTCCCCCAAGAACGAGGATGTGACCGAACACGTCGGCACCAAAAACATTCGCCATTGCATCGGCAGTCGGCAGTATCGACAATTCACGGTCTTCAGGTCCAAGTCCAAAACCGACCGCAAAGATTACTGCTAAGTAAAATAGGATCGCACAAAATACAGAAATAATAAGAAGCTTACCGATGGAACGCGGCTTAATGTTCATTTCTTCAGCTGCTTGGGGTATGACATCAAACCCGACGAATAGAAAGGGGGTCGCAATCATAACCGTGAGAAGGCCCGCGGTGCTTGTCACCCATAGCGGATCGGCATTGGCGATGCTGCCATTGGCCGCACTGCCAAAGATGAGCATTAAACCGACGAGAATAATCATCAACGTCAGAACCATTTGTACAAACGAGGCAAATTTGATCCCGACATAATTAATCCAAGCGATAAATACAGACCCGGCAATTCCGACGAGAACCCAGGTCGCATACACATCATAGCCTGTGATCGTATACATATAACCTACTTTATAATTCGGAAAAATGTATTCTACGACGTTCGGAAGAGCAACCGCTTCAAAAGCCACGACACTCACATACCCAAGCGCTATCGCCCAAGAAGCGATAAACGACCCTCGGGGTCCGATGCCACGAAGAGCATATGAATGTTCGCCTCCGACCTTTGGCATCGCTGATGCAAGCTCTGAATACGTCAGACCAACAACTAATACGAGGGCGCCACCGACAAGGAACGCTAGACCTGCACCTACAACACCGGCATCTGTCACCCAACCTCCAGAAAGAACGACCCATCCCCAACCAATCATGGCTCCTAATGATAGAACGAGAGCGTCCGTACGGTTCAATACTTTTTTCAGTTGCCTCTTTTCAGACATTCGCTCGCCTCCTTCCCTGCATTATACATAATAATATGAAAATTTATATGTTTGTACATGCAATCCTCCTTCCTATATACTCAAGGGTACAGTTTTCTGCTCGTTCGGAAGGAGCCACACGATGATTCCATTCATTCGCAATGACCAATATAACTATATACGAGAACAAGCGCGGACCGTTGTGCATACACACAAAACGGTTCAGGATACGGACGTCAAACTCGCCGTCCAATCGCTTACGATTGATAAGATTCAAGACACATTCAAAAACCTTAGTGATGAACAAATCTCTCATTTGTCTTTGATTAACAATGTAGTCGATGAAGAAACTGCAACGATTTATCTGTCATCTTTACACGAGTATTTAATTCCTTTTCCGCGCGTCACTGAACAGATTCTTTCCACATTATTTCCTAAAGCTAAAGTGAAGAACGCCCCAATTCAACAAACCGAACTCACACGGATTTCTCATTTCAGCTGGGAAGACCCAGGCACCCAGAAGCGCTACATCGTCGCGTACCCTGACCATAAACATATCGGTATCGAAGGGACATTCTCTACACGCACAGTCCATGGTGTTTGCGCCCTTTGTAATCATCACGGACCTCAGCGACTGTTCACAGCGCGCAAAAACCATCAAGGAAACCGTGATACGTACACGAAAAAGGGCAATTACATTTGCATCGACACCGTCGAGTGCAACGAGCGCATGACGTCTTTACATCGCTTGCATGAATTTGTCCAACGAATGACTTAAATCAACGACTTGAGGGAGAAGATTTCATGAAGACCGTCCGGATACTATTTGATGTGATGCTACTTGTTGGACTGCTTGCCCTTTTCGGACGGTTCGTTTCAACATTTCTAGAATTTCCAGGGTCGCAGTTTCTGCGCGATTATGCGTGGACTTCGATCTTACTGCTCATCGTCGGGTATGTTGGATCTCGTTTCAAACGTAGGGATTAAGACTATTTTTGCGGATTTTCGGATGATTTTTCTTAATTTTCGTTAATTTAATACTTCTTAAATGATACGTTAGGAATAATACTGACAAAAAGAGGTGTTTACATTGAGATCATCGTTAAAAACCATCATCAGTATCGGTACGATCGTGCCACTAGCAATTGGAACAACCGTTGCGTCTGTAAACCCATCGAATGAAGAAGCAAACGGTCCGAATGTTGAAAACATCATCTATTTAATTGGTGATGGGATGGGACCTCAGCAAGTGTCTTCCGCTGCGTACTTCTTAGGCGAAGGCTATGACTATGGAACGCTCACGATGGATACGTTTTCCTCCATCGGTTATGCACGTACACATTCATTAGACAACATCGTCACTGATTCAGCAGCTGCAGGAACCGCTCTTTCCAGCGGCCATAAAACCGACAATGACGTGGTCGGAATGGCACCAAATGAAGAAGGCGTCTATGAACCTGTCAAACCAATAACAAGCTTTGCCCAAGATCTTGGATGAGTACTGGTCTCGTATCCACAACACGCATTACTCATGCAACACCTGCATCATTCGCGTCTCACGTCGAAGATCGAGCATGGAAGATGAGATTGCCACACAAATGTTAGATTATGACGTTGACGTGTTACTTGGTGGTGGAATTGAACACTTTGAAGCTGAAGAACGAGACGATGGACGGGACTTAATCGAAGAAGCTGAGGGGGCAGGATACGAGCTACTTTACGATCGTGATGAACTACTGCAAACAGAAGGTGACAAGCTATTAGGATTATTCAGCACCTCTCATATGGCGTATGAACTAGACCGGGAAACGACAAACCAACCATCGCTCGCAGAAATGACTAATACAGCCATTGAACGATTGAGTAAAGACGATGACGGTTTCTTTTTAATGGTTGAAGGTGGAAGAATTGATCATGCGGGTCATGATAATTTCCCTGCAGAAATGATGACCGATACGATTGCTTTCGATGAAGCGATTGAGGTTGCTTTAGACTATGCAAAATCCGATCCGAATACCCTCGTTGTAATTACAGCTGATCACGGCACAGGAGGCCTGTCTTTAGGGTTGGACGGAGAATATGGATTTGAGCGTGACGTGCTTAAAAACGTCACCCGCTCGATTGATTACATGGCAGAACAACTCGACGATGACAACGAGAACCTAGAGGAAGTGCTTCAAGCATATGCAGGCATCGATGACCTTACCGACGAAGAAGCCGATCGCATTCTCGAAGACGCTGAAACTGTAGAAGAAGGAATTGCACGTGTCATTAGCGACCGTGCATTAGTAGGCTGGACAACAACCGGTCATACCGCTGTAGACGTTCCTGTATATGCGTACGGACCTACCGAGGAGCAATACCGTGCAACACTAGACAATACCGAGATACCTAAAATGATGATTGATGCCCTTCACGCAGATGAAGAAGATGGCGACATCACGATTCACAACCTCGAGCCGACCGAAGATATGACTTTGCAGAGTGGTGAATCCGTCCGCATTCAATTTGAAAGCGAGCCAGGATTAGATGCATCGTTCTCTATCCGCGCGCCACTCGTAAACGTTCCCAATGCTCCGACAGAACTTCCAGTTACTGAAACTGAACCGGGCGTGTACACAGCTTACTGGACTGCAACCTCGAACCTTCAAGCGAGTGGAGCTGAAATTGAGGTAACGGTAATCGACAGCGAAGGCAACACTCATAGTGAAATTGCCGACGGCAAACTGAACATTAACCCTTAAAGAACTTAAAAACCTCTAACTAGGAGATGAATCACCTAGTTAGAGGTTTTTTATTGCTGGACTACTTGTTGTTGGAGGGAAAGAAAATTTCTCTCCTATATAAGTTGAACTAAAGAAATTCATTGAATCGGATGACCAAGATGGGTCTTTGCGGGTGAGTGATTGCATATTGGCTGTTGAACTTCATCTCGTTGTACTTCGACAACTTCGTTGCCGCTCGTTGTTCGTCACTACAAGGGTTGCGGGCAACACGAAAAACGTGCCGAAGGGCAAAAAGTCATGACCGAGGCTCACCATCTGGCACAAGCATGTGATGGCCGGTCACGTATGTGACAATCCAGCCTCAAACCGGGCACTTTCGGCACGCAACTGTCACAAATTGCAATATTTGTGACAGTTGACACCGTTTATGTGCGCATTCACGTGTAAAATCATTATTTTTCTTTCTCAAATGTCACAAATATGGATATATGGGGCATTTGGGCTTCTTTCCACACCGTAACCAATAGGCAGAAACGTGAACCGTGTCTCCCTTATGCTCTGGAGTGTAAAGAAAACACGGCGGGCGTATTCTGGCCGCCGATGTTGCACTTATACTGTGGAGTGTAAGCATCCGCCTGCAGTGGAAAGCAACAACAAACTGCGCAATCAGGAAAATGTTAAGTTCATTCTATATAGACAGCTTATTCATAAATTTTTTCGATAATTTTTAGCAATTCAATACCATCCTCCACAGGTGCAGGGGACACTTCCTCATTGAGTACCGCTGATACAAAACCATCAATTTGATTTTGAAATGCGCTTTGGAAATGAAAGTTCGGATGGTCCATTTGTGGCTGGATATTCAAGATCGTATTTTCACTTTCAGTCACAATGATGAGTTCAGGTTCCAACTCTGCCCCACCTTTCGTTCCATACAGCTTTATATGCACTTCGTCTTCTTTTGCATGCAAAGAATAGGAAACATCGAACTGCATTGAGGCACCATTTTCAAACGTGACCAAGCCATTTGCCAAATCTTCTACGCTATTTTTTGAACTTTCGTAGTCGGCTGCTTTATAGAAAGATAGGTTCTTAATGTTGCTTCGATTTCCTAAACGGTGATAACTATGTCCCGCGACTGATTGCACTGCCGGTCGGTCCATCATATACCAACAAAGGTCAATGAGGTGTACACCGAGATCAATGAGTGGGCCACCGCCTGAAAGCTCACGATCGGCAAACCAGCCGCCAGGATTTCCAATTCGACGAATGTACGATGCTTTTGCGTAATATACCTCTCCTAATTCCCCGCGATCTATAAACTGCTTGAGCACTTGTGCATTGGAGCTGAAGCGCCGTACGTAACCGACTTGAAGCATCGCTTTTGATGTGCGCTCAGCTTCTTGAATTTGCTCGGCCTCCTCCACGCTCATCGCGAGTGGTTTTTCAACGAGTACGTTTACGCCAGCTTCTAACGCCTGAATTGCAAGTTGTGCATGTGTTTTGTTCCACGTACAAATACTTACCGCCTGCACGTTTGCATCATTGAACACATCGGTCGCGTCAGTGAATACGTTCTTCACAGAATATTTTTCAGCTACCCGCTCTGCCCGCTCCTCATTCACATCACACACACCGTACAGCTGAACGTTCGGATTTTGCTCATAAGCGCTTAAGTGCATCTCCGAAATTGTACCTAGCCCAATCACAACAACATGTAACATCTTAGTTTTTCACCTCTTCGAGTCCTACTTTCCAACTGTCCGCCTTGACTTCTTCCCATAGGCGAAGCGTATTCTCCATTCCGATCTTTGAGCCGATTAGACAGTCTTCCATCCCTTCAAATTCAACGACGATATGGCCATCATATCCATGCGCTTTTAAGAGGCGAATCACCTCGCGAATCGAAAGTTCTCCATGTCCAACGATCGCGCCTCGCAAATAATTGTCATTGGACGTACGGAACCACTTTCCGCTTCCCGGATTCTCATAGTAAGGACGTACATAGAAATCTTTGAAATGGACTGTTGCTGCTTGATTTAGGTTTTTACGAATACCGACGAGTGGGTCTTCATCTGCGCATAGGAAATTACCGATATCGAGTGTCGTTTTGAAATTGTCACGGTCCACAGCACGCAAAATCCGTTGAACACGGTCACTCGATTGCACATTAAACCCATGATTTTCAATGGTTGTTGTCATTCCCAATCCCTTTGCATAATCAGCAATCGCTTGGCAACCTTCCACCATCTCATCAAAATGGTCATCAAAGTAGTGAACGGTCATCTGTTCTCGTTCCAAACGAAAAGCAGTAACATCATGACGAAGAAGCGTTATGCATATGATGTGCCACGTCTACATGCTTTTTAATTCGTTCTACTTCTTCTTCAAACGCCTCTCTTGTCGGCTGGATAAAGTTCGCAGGCATACAATAACCAGACAATTCAATCTCCTCGCTTTTGCCCGCTCTTTAATCTCATCAGCAAGTGCATAGTTATCCACAACCGAATAGCCATACGGGACAAGCTCTAAGTGCGATCCACCATTCTCCTTGACCCAAGAAATGGCTTCTACAATCGTTAACCTTCCATCATTCAACGCTTCTAGTACACTGTAAGAACTCAAACCAACCTTCATTCATCATCTCTCCTTTAGTTCATTTCAATATATTGTGCTATATATTATGAAAAACAACGGGAAAACCTTTTCTGTTTCTGAATATTCATACAGAAATTATCGTAACTTTCTCAAGTTGTCTCGTCAACTGAACGCCCTTAAACAACATGCCAATCTCATCACCTATAGTTCAACACTTCATTTCCTCAACAAATTCTAAAGACGTCAATTGCACATATACATTTAGTACATAAGATGAAATGCTTCATGGTAGCTCGTCTTCACACGCATTGCCGAGCAATAGGAGGCCATGTTTGCTTTTCATAACTAGGAAGGAGACACGTTATGATCCCCACTCGTTATGAGCTGCTCGTCATTGGTGATGGGACGGAACAAAAAATACCTGAACGCTTGCACACTTTACGTAAACAAGTGCGTAAGTCTTTTAAAGTGAAAATGGCAACCGATGAACTGGAACAATTCATGAAAAGAAAACAGAAAGTGTTCTATCCAATATGGGTCGTGAAATTACAAGTTATCGCTGAACGAAAGCCTTTTTCACCAAAAATAACAGTGATTACGGCTTTCATTGATGCCATTTCTGGGCATCATCAGCTTCATACTGACGCCCCGTCATTTGAATATATTGGCGCCATCGGTGTGAAAATTCCTCCCAAATTATCGTCAGTGAAACAAATTGAGCCATACATTGCTAATATAAAAACACATTTGAATAAAAAATATATGAACAAAAAGCCCGATTATTTAATTGAAGACTCATTTTTAAGCTATATGCCGCTATGGGAATATGAAGTCAAATATCGAGGACTTACGAAAACATTTGCGCTTAACGCCACGACTGGTGAGCCAGAGCAGCATTTACTCAACGGTCGGATGACACGTTGAGTAACAAAATGGACCGCACAATGAAAATAGGTGCGGTCCTTACTCTTTAATATCCCCGTACTTCCATACTTACGTCAACGGCTTGTTTCCAAATATCATGAAACGCTTTTACGGATTGAAAACGATCTTCCTTCTGTTTACTCATCGCTCTTTTGGCAACTTTATGAATCGGACTCTCTGCTAAACTCTGATCTTTTCCGAGTAAAACAAATGCGGTCGCTCCCATGCGATACACGTTCGTCCTAGCATCCAGCTCTTCACCGATTTGGAATTCTTCCGGCGCCATAAATCGCGACGAACCCCACAGCCTATCCATTTCATTCGTGTAAGGAATTTTTTCATATAAATCAATGTCGCAAACCTTTAGTGTCTGGCTCGATTCATCATAAATCATGCTCGCATCATAAAAATCAACAGCGACAAATTGCTTTTTTTCCACATGTTCATGAAAGGTAAAAATGTTAGTTAGCATGTGTAAACGTTCATGAAGAGGGAGTGTTTCGAAAGAATATTTCCGTAGGCTAACGCCTTCAATCCAATCAAATTCCAACATATATCCGTCTCCAACTTTTTCATGATGAACGAGTCGAACAAGATTCGGATGTTTCATAAACTCATATCGAAGCTTTGCCTTTTCCAACCTTGCAGCGGCATCTTCAGGTTTTCCGTTGAATTTCAAAGGCTTTGCCCCTGCATACTTAATAAATCGCCTCACTCCGTTTCGTTCAACCCCAAAACAGAGATTCCCAGAATCCTGCTCATCCCATACCTTAAACACACGGCCATGTTTTTTAACCACCGGAAATTGTGTTCTTCTTTCAGTGCAAAACTTACACCATCAACACTTTGCTGGATCATGAACATCTCTCCTTATCATCCGTGTTCACTTTTCTTTCTTGAATGTATCACACACCTCTCATTCCTTCATGCTTCCTTCGTTGTGACTTCATCAAGGAGCTTGTCAAAGCTCGACAAGCCGTACATACTGAAGTCATAGAGGAGGTAAAACGATGAAGTACTTTGAGCTTGCTGGCACTGACTTACGAGCATCTTCCATCATTATGGGCAACATGAGAATGAATACGTTATCCACTGTTGAAGTCGAAAGACTTACTTCGACTGCCTTTGAGATGGGTATTAACGTTTTTGATCACGCTGATATTTATGGAGATGGTGAATGCGAACGACTTTTTTCTCAAGCGACTACGATGCAACGCGACGAAATCATTCTCCAGAGCAAGTGTGGTATCCGCAAAGGTAAAGGTGGCTTTTTTGATTTCTCTAAAGAACATATTGTAAGAGCGGTTGACGGCATTTTATCAAGGTTAAACACAGACTATTTGGATATCTTATTGTTACACCGCCCTGACCCCCTCGTGGAGCCTGAACAAGTGGGCGCAGCATTTGATGCGCTGGAACAAAGTGGAAGGTGCGCTATTTTGGTGTATCCAACCATAATCCTATGCAAATCGAGCTGCTACAAAAACATCTTTCACAAAAACTTGTCATTAACCAGTTGCAATTAAGCATCACACACACTCCGATGATCGACTCAGGCATGACACTCAATATGCACAATGACCAGGCAGTTAACCGCGACAGTTCAATTCTCGATTATTGCCGACTTCACGACATTACGGTGCAAGCTTGGTCCCCATTACAAACCGGCTTCTTTGATGGTGTGTTTGTCGGAGATAAGCGATTCCCAGAACTTAATAAAGTGCTCAACCGCCTGGCGGAGAAATATAGTACCTCCCCTTCAACGATTGCGTACGCTTGGATCGTTCGCCATCCCGCCAACATTCAAGTCGTAACCGGGACTCGTCAAATCGACCGCCTTCAAGAAGCGGTTAACGCCACAAACATTCACCTCACTCGCTCAGAGTGGTTTCAATGCTATCGTGCGGCGGGCAATATTGTGCCATGAAAAAACCGACCTCATCTGAGGTCGGTTTACTATTGGGTGCTCACCGTTAATAACCAGCTTCTTCATCCGTAAAGTATGCGTCTTTAAAAAGGAATTTCCCGTTAGAACGGCGATCATATCCTTCGAAATTGGAGCTAACACCGAAAAGGTTATCTTGAAAAGCGATGCTTACCATCGGTAACTCTTCTCGGAGAAACTCTTGAATCTCACGGTATTGTGCAATTCGCTCGTCTTCGTCAATTTCCTGTCGAGCCGATTCTAGCATCGCATCCAACTCATCATTAGAATAGAATGAACGGTTCCCTTCTGCACCTTGATAATCAGTATGGAAAAGTGGATAAAGGCCGTAATCTGCATCAGCCGTGACCGTCGTCCAGCCAGCCACTTGCATTTCATGATCCCCGTTCCCTGTCGATTCAAGGAATGTTGCCCACTCCATAATTTGTACATCGGCATCGATCCCAATGTCTGTGAGCTGATCTTGAACAATTTCGGCGATAAACACATAATTAGAATTGATATCACTCGTCCAAATGCTCGTTTCAAAGCCATCTTCGTATCCTGCTTCTGCTAACAACTCTGCGGCACGTTCAGGGTCATATTCTGGAGCGTCCAAGTCTTCGTGATAACCAAACACCATATCATTAATCGGGCTGTCTGCTACTGAACCATATCCTTCAAACAATCCTTCTACAATTGCTTCATGATCAATCGCAAGAGCAATCGCTTGGCGCACTCGCACATCGTCAAACGGCTCAACTTGCGTGTTGAAACCTACATAATCCATCGCTAGACTCGGATATACAGCCAGCTCTGCTTCTTCCATCTCTTCTACTTGATTGGCGTTTGCCGCTTCTAAACTTTGAGATACTTGAGCTTCACCGGTGGATAGCATTCCGACACGTGTGCCTTGCTCCGGAACCGTTCGGATTGCAACGCTGTCTAGGTGTGCATCCTCACCCCAGTAATCTTCATTTTTCGTTAGAACGACTTCATACCCTTGATCCCAGCTATCAAATGTAAACGCCCCAGTCCCAACAGGTTCGTCGCAATATTCGTATCACCATTCTCCTCATCTTCAATCGCGGCTGGGCTAATCATGCCACCTGTATCATGCGCGAGATTTGCAGGAAGCGCCCCAAATGGATACTCCGTAATAATGTGTACCGTATATTCATCCATCACTTCAACTCGATCGATCATATCTAACAAAAATAGGCGATTGGATACATCAGGGTTGATCGCTCGTTCAATGTTGGCTTTGACAGCTCGGCATTAAACGATTCACCATCATGAAACGTAACATCTTCTCTTAAAATAAATTCCCACGTCACATCATCAATTTGCTCATAACTCTCTGCAAGGTGAGGTTCAATTTCAAGATCAGACGTTTGCTCAACAAGATTCTCATAAATATTGCTGCGGACAATGGTCGATGGCCCGTCATTAGAGCCGTGTGGATCCAAATCAACCGGATCGCTGGAGATTGCCATCACAGCTTCTCCACCTTCTACCTCTTCCACCCCGTTTTCGCTTGTGGATTGATTAGACTCTTGGTCTTGCTCTTGTTCAGAGTCATCACCTGCGCACCCGACCAACACGACAGCCAGCACCGGTAAGTACATGTATGTTTTCCAATTTTTGATCATCTTTCATTCACCTCCCGAATCTCTTAACCGATCTTATTATGTACAAACTCGATAGGAATTGTCAACTTTATTGTTTTAACCAAATATGAGTCACTGCAGTTACAATATAGGTAGAGAAAATGGATTTAGGAAAATACTGTACATGTATCTATTTTTAAAAATGAGAACTTAATATTTAGGACTCTCGTATTTCAGCATATCGCTAGCTTAATCACTCACTCAAGCTCACAACACAATAACGGCTATCAAAATGATGACCGCAACACCACATATCCTCATTGATAGTTCTCTCTTCGAACAATCGTATTTCGTCATATAATCTGCAATCGTTATGATGATAAGAAAAGTACAGAGACTACCGATAATTAACGCAGGATAAAATGAACTACTACTATGACTTTCTCCAAATTCACGTGTGATTTGCACAATATATAGGATGAATAAAACAATCGATACGCATAGATGGATACGTCTAATCACTTTTCGCCAAAACGGTTCTGGCGTTTCTTTATTATCGATAATGATGACCTCCTTCAACAGTCGCTTTTCTTGATAAATTCGTTTAAAATAAATTACTTTTAACCACCTCCCCTTAGTCGTTTACGACAAACCTTGAACGCCTAAATGATAATATGTATTTACAAATTTTTCATTTAATATTTAAACAAGAATGAATATTCTATGTTATTATGTTACCCGTCAGGTTTTATTCTGGCTAACTATATTGTATAGGAGGTGTTCATCATCCGAACTGTATTGCTATCAACAGGCTAATCTTCTCTTTAGCATTTACATCCGGAGCATCCACCCCCTCAACCGATGACACGGCGGTAGATGAGAAAATCAAGTCTGACCCTGCGTATTATTCAGAAGATCCAGATTTCGAAATAACAAAAATCGAGATGTATGAAGATGGAGAGCTAGTTGAAGCAACGGGAGCAACCATACGCTATGGCGTCTTAAGTGAAGACGGCGTCGTAGAAGTACAGACATTTACCCAAGAGTAGAATACGACTGATCCCCCAAATTGTTACGATTGGGGGATCTTTGCTTAATCCGCCATTATCGTGTGATAGATATAAGAGTAACTTTATAAAACCTCCACTGAATGTGAATTTTCTACAACTTACTCTACCACCTTAGATAAAAACTACCAACAAGCAGGAAGAACGTGACGAGCTGGCGAAGTAGCGAGTAAACATTCACATAAGGAGGGTGCTATGTTTGAAATTACGTTTGTGATGTTGGATAAAGCAGAGCTTGAGCATGAAGAAAGTCGATTTGATGATGAGGAAGAAGTTCGAGATCATTACCAACAATTGATGAACGCTGCTGTTGCAGAAAATCGCCCATTTATTGCTCTTGATGATGATACGTCTCTTAATGTGCATCACGTTTCGTTTTTCTACATTAATGAAATCTAAAAAAAGACTCTGTGCAAAGTAGTTTGCACAGAGTCTTTAAAGAATAAATTATTCTCCGCCGTTTTCAACATAAGCTGCAACAGCTTCTGCATCTTCTCCTGATACAAGGCCTGGAGGCATTGAACCTGGACCTTCATCAATTGCTGCTAGGACATCATCAGCCGCAATACCCTCGATACCAGGTGTTGAGTTCATTCCTTGCATGTCATCTCCGTGACAGCTTAGGCAGCTCGCTTCATAAACAGAAGCTCCTTGTTCAAGGTCAACAGATTCGCCGTCGCCAGAATCTCCGCTATCATCGCTAGCGCTGCTTCCGCCACTATCTTCAAACGTATCTCCAACTGGCTCTTGCACATCACCCGCACCCTCGTTACAACCACCGAGAATAAACGCAAGTGCGCCCATTGTGATAAGTAGTTTCTTCATGGTGTACCCTCCTTTACCCTTACATTTGCGCATACGACACCAAGGTATGTATGTGCACACTTCTGTAATTTTATTTTATCACGTTAAACCACTAGTTTTAAAGAAAAGAAAAGGGAAACTGTAAGACTCCAGTGTAAGTGTTGATGTTCTGTAACAAAATTGTCACTTTCTAAAGCGGGATTCGTCTTTTTTCTCTTCATACATTTGAATTGCCGCTTTTCGACGTGCCTTATGGTCGATGATCGGTTCGGGATAATCAGAGCCAATCACACACTTCGCCTTCTCCTGCACATGTTCTGGCATGCGACGGGGTTCATGAATATAGTCAACCGGTACATTCTGGAGTTCTGGAACATACGTCTTAATATAGGTTCCATCAGGATCAAATCTCTCCGATTGGCGTGTTGGATTGAACACGCGAAAATAAGGGACAGCATCTGTTCCTGTTGAGGCTGCCCATTGCCAACCTCCGATATTTGATGCTGGATCATAATCGATGAGCTGATCTTGAAAATACCTCTCTCCTTGTCGCCAATCTTGGAGAAGGTCTTTCGTAAGAAAAGATGCTGTCACCATACGTAAACGATTGTGCATCCATCCTTCTTGATTTAATTGCCGCATCGCGGCGTCAACAATCGGAAAACCAGTGTTCCCTTCTTTCCATCGCTCCCATTCGTCTTCGTCATACGACCACTCCATTCCACGGAATTGTTCTTTCCATTCCTCATCTTTCCCATTTGGATGGTCATAAGAGACCATGTTATAAAAATCACGCCACGCCAGTTCTTGAATGAACGTTTCTGCTCCTTGATCCGTACCCTTTTTCTCGGCAGCTGTTTGCACCGCTTCGAATACCATTCTTGGTGATATCACTCCGGTTCGCAAATATTTGGAGAGTTGACTCGTTCCATCAATCCCTGGTCGATCTCGGTCTTCATCATAACTGACCAGTCCATCATTCAAAAAAGCAACAAGTCGTTCTCGTGCCGCCTGTTCCCCGACATGATCAGAAAAGCGTCCGGTCTTTTGTTGCATCAGTTTTCCGTATGCTTCTTGCCCGCGCTCAAAGGATGTCCGGTAATTAACAGACTTCTCCTTTAATTCGTCTACATTAATCGTGTTTAGGGCTGGTTTCGTGAGCCTTCTCCACGCCTTATAATAAGGGGTGAACACTTGATAGCGTTCCCCGTCTTTTTTTGTTACTTCCAACGCCCCGTGAAGATGATGATCAATAAACGTATATACCTCCACGCCTTTTGACTCTAATACTTTTATTGCTTCACGGTCTCGATCCTGACCGGCTCCGCTTTCGTCTCGATTAAAATACACCGCTTGCACGTTAAAATCGTCAACAAGCAGAGGAAATACTTCATCCACCGATCCGTAAAGAAAATGAACGTTGATCCCTAGCTTATCCCCTGCTTCAACAAACGATTGCAATGTTTCGTAAAAATAATCATGACGCGTGAGAAGCTACTCGTCATATTCGGGTCTATAATAAACAGTGCGAGTATTGAATCCGCTGGCTCCGTATCATCTAATACGTGAGCCAGCGCTGTATGATCGGTCCACCGAAGATCTCTTCGAAACCAGACAACATTGACGCTCATCTAACCGCCTCCTCGTTGTCGTTTTCCCAATTTTTTATAACTGGAAACCTTGTCTCTCCCTTCAATCGACAAATATTTCCCGGGGAATATTCCTAATTAAGCTGCTTCATCTTGAAATGCTTTGTCTTTATGCTCACTTCGATCAATGTACACCGCACATGCGCTGTCTCCAAGAAT
This sequence comes from Geomicrobium sp. JCM 19037, assembly GCF_000698105.1. NCBI lineage: Bacteria > Bacillati > Bacillota > Bacilli > Caryophanales > Geomicrobium > Geomicrobium sp. JCM 19037. The sequence continues at coordinate 56,716 of NZ_BAWZ01000028.1, forward strand.
ATTTGTCGCTGTTCTCATCATGTCGAGAATTCGATCAATGGCAGCAACAAGAGCAATGCCTTCAAGTGGTAAGCCTACGGCCGCCAATGTGATCGTCAGCATAATCAACCTGCTCCTGGTACACCCGCGGTACCTATTGCGGCGAGGGTGGCAACGAGCATTACGGTCACAATATCCAAAGCTGATAACGACTCACTATAAAATTGGGCGATGAATACGACGGCTACACCGTTGTAAAGAGCGGTGCCATCCATGTTGATCGTTGCCCCGAACGGTAATACGAAACTGGAGGTGCTTTTTGAAACGCCTACATTTTCTTGAGCATTTTTCATTGATAACGGGAGTGTTGCTGCACTACTCGCACTCGAAAATGCAAAGAGAAATGCAGGACTCATCCCCTTCAAAAATTTAATTGGTGAAATCTTGCCGAGCAATTTTACAATGGATGCGTATACGGCAAAGATGTGCAATAAACATCCAGTAGCAACTGCAACAATAACCATGATGAGCGGAAGGAGAACTTCAAGGCCATACTCTCCGACAACCGGGGCTAGAATACCGAAAACCCCAAGTGGTGCCACCATCATAATCCCTGACGTCACCTTAAACATCACTTCAGCCAACCCATCGAAAAACTTTTTCACTGGCTCTGCTTTCTCACCGACGAGCAAGATGCCTACACCGAGTGCAAGTGCAAAGAAAATAATCTGCAGCATTTCCGTTTGTGCCAAACCGGCAAATGGATTTTCGGGCACAATGTTAATGAGAATATCGACGATGCTTTCATCAAGTTCGTCGACTTCTTCTTCGGCCTCTTCTGTTGTAGGCTCTGCAATTTCAACATTTGTTCCTGGTTGATACAAGTAGCCCATCGACAATCCAATACCGACGGCTACGAATGAAGTAAGTAAAAAGAATGCGACCGTCTTCCCTCCAAGTCTTAGCATCTGTTTTCCAGAACCTAAGCTCGTCACCCCGACGATTAATGAAGCAAGTACGAGCGGTGCAATAACAAATTGAATGAGACGCAAAAACAAGTCACCTAGCGGTTCAACAATCGTCATGCTAGGACCAAAGATTACACCGAACAAAACAGCTAAACCGAAGGCGATGAAGATTTGATTCATTAATGAAATTCGTTTCATATTCCCCTCCTATTATATATGTCACCTTTCATTTCTTCATATGTATACTCTATTCCTTGTTTTTGTCTATATTTTCAGTAAAATAGGCCGATCTCACTTAGAGATCGGCCTACCCGCCCACAGTTATAACGCTATGAGAAGTGCGGTTGTAAAGAGGATAAAGAAGAGCGCAGTTACAGCAACGCCATAAAACCACTTCTGACCCTCACCGTCACTTTCAATGTCAAAGTATTGGTCTACAATTGTTTTTAATTCTTTCATCATCTCTACCACCTTCATAATCTCCTTTAGTGTCTACTTTCTTAAAGGTATGAAGTTCCTACTCTATGTATTCCGCAAAATCTAGTACAAATAACCTCTAGTCTTGTCTCGTAATCTTTGTTCTTTTTGTTGAAAAAAGGAGGAAGGTGATGATTTATACTACCTAAATAAGCTGAACTTTACATATTCCTCATTAGCGCTATTGATTGTTGCTTTCCAATGCTGGCGGATGCTTGCACTCCAAAGTATAAGGCGACATCGGTGGCCAGG